>CAYPKV010000136.1:0-5242 GCA_964411415.1 uncultured bacterium | reverse complement strand
GCTTCATGCGGGCCTTGCCCTTCTTCTGCTTCTCCAGCAGCTTCTTCTTGCGGGTGATGTCGCCGCCGTAGCACTTCGACAGAACGTCCTTGCGCAGCGCCCGTACCGTGGCCCGTGCCAGGATCTTGCCGCCGATCGCCGCCTGCACCGGCACGGCGAACATCTGCTTGGGGATGACTTCAGCCATGCGGTCCACGACCTTGCGGCCCAGTTCGTACGCCTTGTCGACGTGGGCGATGACGGAGAGGGCGTCTACGCGCTCCTCGTTGACGAGGATGTCCACCCGGACGAGCTTTCCGGGCCGGTAGCCGATCGGTTCGTAGTCCATGCTGGCGTAACCGCGCGTCATGCTCTTCAGCCGGTCGTGGAAGTCGTAGAGGATCTCTGCGAACGGCACGATGTAGCGGAGTTCCACCCGCCGGCCATGGTAGAGCATGTCCTTCATCTCGCCGCGTTTCTCCTGCAGCAGTCCCATCACGTTGCCGACGTACTCTTCGGGCGTGTAGACACTGAGCTGAACGTACGGTTCCTTCGTCTCGAGGATCCGGTCCGGGGAGGGCAGCTGCGACGGGTTCTGGATGTGGGTGGTCACCCCGTCGGTAGTGGTGATCTCGTAAACGACAGCCGGCGCCGTCGCGATCAGGTTGAGGTTGAACTCGCGCTCGAGACGGGCCTGAACGATGTCAGCATGCAGCAGGCCCAGGAAGCCGCAACGGAATCCGAAGCCCAGCGCCTCACTCGTCTCAGCTTCGAACGTGAACGCCGCGTCGTTGAGCGAAAGCTTCTCGAGCGCCTCCCGCAGGCGCACGTAATCCTCGGAATCGGTCGGGTACAGACCGCTGAACACGACCGGTCGCGCTGGCTTGAAGCCGGGGATCGGTTCGACCTCCGCCTCAGCGTCGGCAACGGTGTCGCCGATCTGGGTTTCGCCGATCTCCCGGATGCCTGCGGTGAACCAGCCGACCATGCCGGGGCCAAGCTCGTCACTGACGGCAGGGCCCGGCTGGAAGTAGCCGACCTTGTCGACGTCGAGGAGCTTGCCTGTTGACAGGACCCTGACCTGGTCACCGGAGCGGATGCGTCCGTCGAACACGCGGATGAACGCGATGACACCCTGGTACGAGTCGTATACCGCGTCAAAGATCAGGCAGCGCAGGGGGGCGTCAGGATCACCGCCGGGCGAAGGCAGGTGTTCGACGATCGCTTCGAGGATGCTTTCGACGTTCTCCCCTGTCTTGGCGGACACGAACACCGCGTTGTCACCGGAGACACCGACGACTTCCTCGAGTTCAGCGGCGGCAGCTTCCGGATCGGCGTTCGGAAGGTCGATCTTGTTGACGACCGGCAGGATCTCAAGGCCGTTATCGACCGCCAGGTACGCGTTCTGGATGGTCTGCGCTTCGACGCCCTGGCTGGCGTCGATGACCAGCAGCACACCTTCACAGGCGCGCAGGGCACGCGAAACCTCGTAGTTGAAGTCAACGTGTCCGGGAGTGTCTATCAGGTTGAACATGTACTGCTCACCGCTGTTCGCGGTGTAGAACAGGCGGGTCGAGGTCGCCTTGATGGTGATGCCGAGCTCACGCTCCAGGTCGAGCGTGTCAAGCATCTGATCGCGCTTGTGTCGGCTTTCAACCGCGGACGTCAGGTCGATGATGCGGTCAGCAAGTGTCGACTTGCCGTGATCGACGTGCGCGATGATTGAGAAGTTACGGATCTGCACCCGGCCATTCTACCGTCAGGGGCGTATCAGTCCACGTCCGGGCCGTTTCCGCGCCGCTGGCGGAAGAAACCGCTGAGCAGTTCCGCAGCTTCCCGGGCGAACGGACCCTGTTCGACGGTGACGCTGCGCTTCCAGGGCAGCAGGTCCACGTCAGCAACGCCACCGGCTGCGCCTTCGCGAAGGTTCCGGGCGGCGTAAACGACCCGCGAAAGGTGCGCCTGCTGCATCGCACCGAAGCACATGAGGCACGGCTCCAAGGTCACGTAGAGGGTGCAGCCGTTCAGGCGCCAGTCTCCAAGGCGGGTGGCTGCCTGACGGATGGCCCTCAGTTCTGCATGGGCAGTCGGGTCGGAATCCGCCTCGGTGGAGTTCCGGGACGACGCGATCACGGCACCGTCCCTGACGATGACAGCACCAACTGGCAGTTCCCCGGCAGCGGCCGCCTCCCGGGCGAGTTCAAGTGCCTGCCGCATCAAGTTCGCTTCAGAAGGGGCCCTGGTACCGTCAGCGAAGTCAGCAGCCACGGCGATACCTTCGATCCAGATGACCGTGTTGCCGCTCGCCAGCAGTCTGACGGCCCCCCGTTCTTCGCGGGGTACCTTGGCGTCGATCAGCACGTCCGCTACTTTGCGGGTACCGCCCGGCAGCCGGATGCGGTCGCCAGGCTGCCGTGACCGGAAGGTCAGCCCGGGCAGTTCCAGGGCTGCAGGCAACACCCCTTCGGGCAGCTCCGCGACGCTGGTGACTGGCTGCGCCGTGACCGGCGCCTCAGTCTGACGCGGCACGACGGTCAGCCGGCCCGCCTGGAGCCGCAGCTGCAGCTCCGGACTCAGGCTCTCACGCCAGTCCGTGCCGTCAGCCAGCGCTTCGCTGACACGCTGCAGCCGTTCCATGCTGATGCTGACCCCATGGGCCCGGAGCAGGTGGGCTACCGCAGTGAACTGGAGCGCCGGGTGCCGGTCGCGCAGACGCTGCGCTGTGATGACGCCGGCTTCGTCAACGAACCGCCTCGCCTCCGATTGGGTGAAGTCCTTATGCAGGCGCTGCAGCTGCACGTGCCCGTGCAGCTGATCATCCAGGTCTGGATGGCGCGCACGCAGCAGCGGCAGTATGTCGTGCCGCAGCCACGCTCTCTGCAGCATCGTGTCCAGGTTCGTTTCGTCGTCATGCCATTTCTGGCCGTGTTCCTGCAGGTAGGCGACCAGCCCTGCCCTCCGGACGTGCAGAAGTGGCCTGACCACCCGGCCGGTCCTGGGCGGGATACCGGTCAGCCACGCTGCTCCCCGCAGCAGCTGCATCAGAACCGTCTCACTCTGATCGTCAAGCGTGTGGGCAGTGACTATGTGCTCAGCAGAGTTCCTGCGGGCGATGCCTGCCAGATGCTGATAACGAAGCCTCCGGGCAGTCTCCTCCAGGTTCCAGCCCCGCTCAGTCGCGACCCTGCGGGTGTCAAAAGACGAAGTATGGAACGGCAGACCTAGCCGGTTCGCAACGCCTCTGACGAACTCGACCTCGGACCTGGCCTCAGGTCGCAGGCCGTGATCCAGCGTGGCAACCTCGGCCTGCCTGCCGCTGGCGTGCGCCAGCAGCAGCAGTGCCATCGAGTCGGCGCCACCTGAAACCGCCAGCAGCAGCTTGCCTTCGGCAGCGGACAGTGCTGAGAGTTGTCTGTTGAAGCCGAACCGGTCTGACACGGTGGCATTGTAAACTGCCCGCTCCAGAACGTCGCGGGCGGGTGCGGAAGTCTGGTTCCCCACCCGCCCGCGTTTCAGTGACTGCCGTTCCCGCTTACTCGATCTCGACCGGGAACGTTACGGTCACGCCTTCGGTCCAGCTGTAGCTGGCGCCACGGACTTCCGCACTGAAGGTGACTTCTGCCGGCAGGCGCACGATGCCTTCAGAAGTACCACCCATCAGGTAATCAGTGTACTGACCGTACAGGTACGCGGCGTGCGGGCCATCGAGGAACACGAACGGCCGGGCTTCAGAGTACGACGGGGTCGGCACACGCTGACCGATGGCGCAGTCCTGCGACTCCGCATCCGGGCAGGAGTAACCTGCCGGCACGGGAATGGCGAGATGGTCGTTATAAAGGTCTCCCGGGCTGAGCAGTTCGTTGCCATCATCGTCGAAGATCGTGATTGTGTAGCCGGTGATGGTCGCAGCGGAAGCGTTAGCGGGGTTGCGGAACGTGACGTTGTTGGACGCCACCGTGATGCCACCGGAGTCGCTCACCGCGAATCCGATCTGGGTCGGTGCGAGGTCAGCGCGTAACGTGCTTTCGGCACCACCGAACAGGCCACAGCCTGCCAGTGCCATGGACAGGATCGCAGGACTGAGCAGCAGCGAAGCTCTTTTGAACATGACTCCTCCAAGACGGGCAGCGCCCATTTCCGCAATGATACGTCGGGGACGCTGGGTAAAGTGCCAAGGAATCCACATCAGCCGTGCACAGGCCGGCTGCGCCGACGGGCACGCCGCGGCTATGATGCGTCATGCCAACAGTAACGATCATCGTGCTTGATTCAGTCGGGGTGGGTTCACTGCCGGATGCCGCCAGCTTCGGTGATGAAGGTGCACACACGCTTGACCACACCGTGCGGGAGACCGGTGTCACGCTGCCGAACCTGCAGAGACTCGGCCTGGGCAACATCGCCGGCGTCAGCTCGATAGCGCCGGCGGAACAGCCGCTGGCCAGCTTCGGCCGCCTGCGTGAAGTCTCCCCCGGCAAGGACACGACCACCGGCCACTGGGAGTTCATGGGCGTCATCCTGGAGCATCCGTTCAGGACTTTCAGTCAGTTCCCGGCGAGTGTCATGGCCGCGTTCGACGAGGCGACCGGCACCGGTCACCTCGGCAACTATCCGGCATCCGGAACGGACATAATCCGTGACCTCGGTGAGGAGCACCTGCGGACCGGCAGGCCCATCGTCTACACGAGTGCCGACAGCGTGTTCCAGGTGGCAGCCCACGTGGACGTGGTGCCACTTGAGCAACTGTACGCCTGGTGCGAGGCAGCCCGCCGCATACTGACTGGCGAGCACGCCGTCGCACGCGTCATCGCCCGTCCGTTCACCGGTGAGCCCGGCGCGTTCGAGCGGCTGGGAGCAGCCCGCAAGGACTACTCAGTCGCACCACCACGTACGACCGTCCTTGACGTGCTGAAGGCCCACGGCCGGCAGGTCATCGGCCTTGGCAAGATCCCGGACATATACAGTCACCGCGGCTTCACCGCTGAGGTGGCGACGGCGGACAACCTTGACGGCATCGCCACAGTGATCCGGGTGATGCAGGAGCGGCCTGACGGACTCGTGTTCCTGAACCTGGTGGAGTTCGATTCGCTGTACGGCCACCGCCGTGACCCGGCCGGTTACGCCCGGGCACTCAAAGACTTCGATGACCGGCTCCCTGACATACTGGCAGCCGTCCCGGAAGACGGCACCCTGCTGATCGTCAGCGACCATGGCAACGACCCCACCTGGCCCGGCACCGACCACACCCGCGAGCACGGCCTGCTGC
>CAYPKV010000135.1:0-5289 GCA_964411415.1 uncultured bacterium | reverse complement strand
CGAACGGGTGTTCGTGGTCGGTCATTCGCTCGGGGCTTACTTCGCGAACAGCGTCACCTGTGCCCGCACCGAATCGACCGGCCCTACGGTGACAGTTTCGACCCGCACAGCTGGCCTGCTGCCATCGGGCCGTACGTGATGGAGTTCTTCTCCCGCTTCTGAACCTGGCCCAGGGACTAACACGCCGCACACCTGTGTACAGGGCCAAACATCCCTGTCGGGTACAACGGCAATTGTCATATATTGGTCACACGGCAGGCTGAAGAAGTGCCTGCAAATGCTGAATCCCTGAAGGAGGAGACGTGAAGCAACTCACCAAGCTAGCGGTCACTTTTGGACTGGCTGCGCTGCTGTCAACCGGCATCGCTCTCGCCCAGGAACAGGCCGACGCCAGCGACAGCCTGCTGGTAACCGCCCAGTCACTGTTCTCTGTCATCCCCAGCGATCCCCCGCCCATCGAAGGCAACGAGTACACCGAAGCCAAGGAGCTGCTGGGCCGGACTCTGTGGTTCGACCCGCGCCTTTCGTCCAGCTGGTTCATCAGCTGCAACAGCTGCCACAACGTCGGAACCGGCGGCGTGGACCTGCAGCCACTGAGCATCGGCCACGCCTGGCAGCGCGGTGGCCGTAACTCACCAACCGTGTTCAACGCTGTCTTCAACGTCGCCCAGTTCTGGGACGGCCGCGCTGAAGACCTGGCCGACCAGGCCATGGGCCCGATCCAGGACGCCCTCGAGATGGCCAACACCCCGGAGCGCACCGTAGCCACCGTCGCCAGCATGCCTGCATACGTTGACCTGTTCGCAGAAGCGTTCCCCGAGGAAGAAGAACCGCTCACCTTCGAGAACATCGCACGCGCCATCGAGGTTTTCGAGAGCACGCTGCTCACCCCGAACTCCCGCTTCGACCAGTACCTCGCCGGTAACACCGACGCACTCACCGACCAGGAGAAGGACGGCCTCAACTCCTTCATCCGCCGCGGCTGCGTCGCCTGCCACCAGGGCACCAACCTGGGCGGCCACGGTTACTTCCCCTTCGGCGTGGTCGAGCGTCCCGACGCCATGATCCTGCCGGTCGGTGACGTGGGCCGCTTCTCGGTCACCAACGTCGAGAGCGACCTGTACGCCTTCAAGTCGCCCACCCTGCGCAACATCGCCCTCACCGCCCCGTACTTCCACTCCGGTGTGGTCTGGGACCTGAGCGACGCCGTCCGCATCATGGGCAGCGCACAGCTCGGAGCCGCACTGAGCGAAGAAGAAGTTGACAACATCACCGCGTTCCTGCACACCCTCACGGGTGACCAGCCCGAAGTGACCATCCCGGCCCTGCCGGCCCTGGGACCGAACACTCCGCTGCCCACACCGATGATCCGCTGAACCCGGTCAAACGACCAGCAGGCCCGCGGGGGAGTCCACATGTGGATTCCCCCGCGCTTCGTCAGCGCAGTAAGATTCCGTGCTCCCAGCGGACCCCTCAGATGTCACATTGGGTGAGTGGAACATGCCTGAGCAGCCAGTGACACCAGCATTGACAGTCAGCGGCCTGACCAAGCGGTTCGGCCGCACCACCGCGGTGGACAGCCTTGACCTCAGCGTCCGGGCCGGCGAGGTCCTGGCCCTGCTCGGCCCCAACGGGGCAGGAAAGACCACAACCATCCGCTGCGTCACCGGCCTCTCCCGACCTGACTCAGGCCAGGTGCTCGTCGGCGGCGTGGACATGCTCCGCGAACCGCTGCGCGCCAAAGCAAAGATCGGCTTCGTACCGGACCGCGCCTGGTTCTACCCGAAGGTGACAGCGAGGGAACTGCTCAGATTCATCGCCGGCGTGCGCGGCCTGGCCCAGGCGGATGGAGCCATCGACGGCCTCCTCAGGCGTTTCGACCTGTACCGGCACGCTGACCGGCTCACTGAAAGCTTCAGTCACGGGATGCGGCAGCGCCTGGCTTTCTGCGCAGCGCTGCTCGGTGAACCGGAGCTGCTGATCACCGATGAACCGATGGTCGGACTCGACGTGCACGGTCACCGCGAGGTCAGGAGCCTGTTCCGGGAACTGGCCGCGGCGGGCCGCAGCGTCATACTCACGACCCACACCCTGAGCGTGGCAGAGGAGACGGCCGACCGGGTCGCCCTCATCGCAGGCGGGCGCCTGGTCGTTCACGGCACGGTACAGGAGCTCCGCGACCTGACCGACCGCCAGGACGCCAACCTCGAGGAACTGTTCCTGCTCCTGACAGGCCCGGACGCACAGCCGTGACGCTCACCGGCCTGCGGCTGAGGGGGGCGCTGCGCTCCCTTACCGCCCGCCCGTCGTGGCTCGTGGTAGCACTCACCCTCATCACGGCGATGATGTTCGGAACTTTCAGACTGGTGAACGCCGCTGTCAACTGGATCCTCGACTACCCTCTCATCGACACGATCGCCCCGGCGGTGATCCAGCGGAGCCTGGAGGGCCTGTTCCTCATGCTGATGGCTGCAGTGCTTTTCAGTGTGCTGATCGCCAGCGTCGGCATCCTCTACGGCAGCCAGGACCTCGAGCTGCTGCTGGCTCAGCCTCTCAGCAGCGCCAGGATATTCACGCTCAAGGTCGGTGAACTGTTCGTCAACGCAGCTGGCCTGCCGGTGCTGTTCACGGTTCCGGTGCTGGCCGGCATCGGCGCGGCAATGGACGCGCCACCGCTGTACTACCTGGTGAGCCTGACGGCCGCCCTGGCGCTGTACGCCCTGCCGGTCACTGCCGGTGCGCTGCTCGCCCTGCTGCTCGTGCGGTTCAGTCCGGCCGGTCGCGTTCGAGAGGCTTCGACAGCGGTGAGCATCACTTTCGCTGCCGCAGCTGTGCTGGCTTTGCGGGCGCTGCGGCCTGAGCAGCTGCTGAACCTGAACCCTGCTGACAGCGAGGCGTTCGAGGCGTTCCTCGTCGGCTTCACGAGCCTGGAGCTCGGCTGGCTGCCGCCGGCCTGGGCGAGCAACGCCAGCTGGGCGGCGCTCACGTCACAACTGCATCCCGGGCTGTCAGCGCTGTTGGTTATCGGAGTACTGGGCCTGTTGCTCACCGGGGTGCTGGCCCGGCTGGCTTACGCCCGCGGCTGGGTCCGCAGCCTGGACACTGACCCGGCGCCACGGTTCCGGCGATCACGGCCCCAGTCACGCCTGGAACGTGCGTTCATAAAGAGGACCGGCACTGTCGGCGCCATCCTGGTGAAGGACCTGCGGGCGTTCTTCCGTGATGTGCAGCAGTGGAGTCAGTTGTTCGTGCTGGTGGCACTGGCGGCCGTCTACTTCGTCAGCCTGGCGGCACTGCCGGTACCGACCCAGCAGTTCCGGGATGTGCTGGGTGCCCTCAACGTGGCGTTCATGGCGTTCATCTCCGCCGGTGTCGGCATCCGCATCGCGTACCCGGCGGTCTCGCTCGAAGGGGCAGGCTACTGGCTGCTGCAGGTGCAGCCGGTCCGGGCCAGGGACGTTGTCGTGGCGAAGTTCCTGTTCGTGCTGCCTGTCATGCTCAGCCTGGGAGCGGCTCTTGGTATCGCGGCCATCCGTATGCTGGTGATGGACCCGGTGCTCGCTACCGCCTCGTTTGTTGCGGCCATTGCAGCTGCCGTCGCGATGTCAGGCCTGGCCGTAGGCATCGGCGCCGCTCAGCCACAGTTCAGGCACACCAACGCCAACGAACTGGCCATGACACCCGGGGCGCTGACGTACATGGCGTTCGCAGTTTCCTTCGCCGCACTGGTGACGGTGCTGCTGGCCCGGCCCGCCTGGACCGTGCTCAGCCGCCAGTCGGCAGGTGGTTACTGGACCAGCCCGGAGGGGCTCGTCATCCTGCTGGTGCTGCTCCTGCTCACCGCCGTCACGACAGTCGTGCCACTCGTGCGGGGCACCAGGGTACTCGCACGTTTCGAAGAGAACTGATGGACTGGAAGTGCTTGAATGAGGGCATGGCCACTGAACGCACCACGATCGTAATCGCCCTGGCTGACGACGCCCTCAGCGCGCAACAGCTTGACGCCGTTCGACAGCTTGCACCGGACCGGGACGTGGTCGTCACCCGTGACCGCGAGAAGATCCTGCAACTGCTGCCGACGGTCGAGATCGCTGCCGGTGGTTTCCCGCGTGACCTCCTCGCCAGGGCACCGAAGCTGCGCTGGCTTCAGCAGTGGAGCGCAGGCGCTGACTGGCTCATGAAAGAGCCGGAAACTGCCGCCCTGGACTTCGTACTGACCAACGCCTCCGGAGTTCACGCCGTACCTATCTCGGAGCACATCATGGCGTACCTGTTCGCTTTTGCCCGGGCCCTGCCAACAGCGTTCCGGGCGCAGCAGGAGAAGCGCTGGGATGAGCTGGACCGCAGCGTGTTCGAGCTGGCCGGCAAGTCGATGCTGCTCATCGGGGTCGGCCGCATCGGTGCCCGCACGGCAGAGATAGCCAGTGCCCTGGGCATGCGGGTCGTCGGGGTGCGGCGCAGCAGTACCGAAAACGTCCCGGGGGTGGACAGCATGCATCTGTTCAGCGAGTTGCCCGAACTGCTGGTTGATGCAGACTTCGTGGTGCTTACCGTCCCGTACACCAGCGAGACGCACCACATGATCGGCGCACAGGAGCTGGCACGAATGAAGCGTGGCTCGTTCATCATCAACATCGGTCGGGGCGGCACCATCGACGAGGCCGCGCTGCTTGAAGCCCTGGAGAGCGGTCACATCGCGGGTGCGGGCCTGGACGTTTTCGAAGAGGAGCCACTCCCGGCGGACTCCCCGTTCTGGACCAGTGAACGGGTGATAATCACCGCCCACTACTCCGGCAGCACCCCTGAATACAACAACCGCGGCTTCGACATATTCATCGAGAACCTGCGGCGCTGGGCAGCGGGGGAGCCTCTGCAGAACGTCGTGGACAAGGTGCGCGGTTACTGAGGCCGGGCAGCCGGCCGAACCGTGCGGGTAACGGCTGAACCGCTGAGCAGCCACACTTCAGTGAGCGCGATTCCACCGATCAGTACCACCTCGGCGATCTGACCGAGAACATCGAACTCAAGTACAGGTGCCAGCCCGAACCCGGCGAACGCCAGCAGCGCACCTGCCATCAGCCATAGGTAGCGATGTCTGAATGTGAGTGCCAGGCCCGTGACTGCCAGCACGACCATTGTGACCATAGCCGGTACGGGCGGCCCCACCTCGCCTGCCGGGCTGTAACTCAGGATCCCATCCTCAAAGCTCGCTTCGAGCGTAAGCGGCAGCAGCTCGACGACGACGCCATAAGCGATCATCGCCAGTGTCAGGAGAACCAGGAACGCACC
>CAYPKV010000134.1:0-5363 GCA_964411415.1 uncultured bacterium | reverse complement strand
ACGGAAGATGGGGCGCGGACTCTTGCCAAGGCTGTTCGCCAGGACGTTGCGCCGGCCGCGGTGGGCCATGGCGACCACGACCTCACGTATGCCCTGGGAGCCCGCCTTCTCTATGGCCAGGTCCAGCAGCGGGATGAGCGTCTCACCACCGGCCAGCGAGAAGCTCTTGGCGCCGACGAACTTCTTCTGCAGGAACTCCTCGAATATGGTCGCATCAGTCAGCCGGGTCAGGATGCGCAGCTGGGTCGCCCGCGTCAGTTCCAGCCGGTTGCGCGTACGCTCCATGCGTGCCTGCAGCCAGGCCCTGACCGCCAGGTTGTCGATGTGCATGAACTGGATGCCGATCGAGCGGGTGTAAGTGCTCTTCAGGCCCTCTATCAGCTCACCTAAGTTGCTCACTCCGGTCAGGTTGTCCGCGACAACCGGCTGCGCCATGTCCTGCTCGCTGAAACCGTAGTAGCCGGGGTCCAGCTCGGGGATCTCCACCTTCGACGGGTAAAGCGGGTTGATGTCCGCCACACGGTGTCCCCGCACCCGGTAGTTGCGCACCAGTTTGTCTACCCGGTGCTGGATGGCAGCCGCAGCCGCCCCGCCGTCAGCGATGCCGCCGGCCGCTGCCGGACGGAACAGGCTGCCCGTACTGAACTCGGGCCGGAAGCTGCGGCGGTGCATGCCCGCAGACTCCCTGCCCGGACCCGTGGCCTCTGATTCGAACCACTCCCGCCACTCAGCTGCCACCGAATCGGGATCGCTCAGGTACTGCAGGTACAGTTCCTCAGCGAACGCCAGGTTATGGCTGCCCAACTGTGCACCCGGTGGCCTGGCTGCGATGGTCCCAACTGCTGTGTTGACAGCGCCGACCTTCTTGTCTGACATCTTCAGCTCCGCCTGCCTCCGGTTCCGGTCCTGCACTGCAGGTCAGGTCCTTGCCAGCCACACCGGAGGCTTCATTCGTTGAACTCTGTTCTAACATGAAAAAAGGCCGATGTTTGTGGGCTCTGCGCCGTCAGAGCCTGCGTCCCTGCTTTGCAGTAATCTGACGCATGCAAGCGAGCGACACCGCCACAGTTCCTGCCACCGTAACCATAGACGACATCCGCGCTGCAGCTGAGCGCATCAGTGGCGCCGCCCGGCGCACACCGCTGCTCCAGCTGCCTCATCCGGGGTCCGTCTGGGTGAAAGCCGAGAGCCTGCAGAAGACCGGCTCCTTCAAGCTGCGCGGTGCCTTCAACGCACTCAGCCAGCTGAATGAAGAGCAGCTCCGACGCGGTGTCGTCACCCATTCGAGCGGCAACCACGGTCAGGGCCTGGCCTGCGCAGCCAGCATGCTCGGTGCGCCGGCAACCATAGTCATCCCGGTTGACGCGCCGCCCGTCAAGGTGGAACGCACCCTCGCCTGGGGCGCACGGGTCGTACGCTGCGGCCCTACAGCCGCTGAGCGCGAGACCGCGGCCCAGGAGGAGGCGGAACGCAACGGCCTGACCCTGATCCCGCCGTTCGACAACCCCCACGTCATCGCGGGCCAGGGCACCGTTGGCCTGGAGATCCTCGAGCAGCTGCCGGAAGTCGCGAACGTGCTGGTACCGGTTGGCGGTGGCGGCCTGCTGGCGGGGGTGGCGCTCGCCATCAAGTCGCTGCGCAGTGACGTGAAGGTGTTCGGAGTCGAACCGGAACTGGCGGCCGACATGGCTGAATCGTTCGCCCGGCGCGGACCGGTACGCTGGCCCGCCAGTGACACCACCCGCACCATCGCCGACGGAGTACGCACCCAGCAGGTTGGCGTCACCAACCTGCCGATCATCCTGGACAACGTCGACGGCATCCTGACTGCCAGCGAAGAAGCCATCCTGGCGGCCACGGCCTTCTACCCGAGCCAGGCCCGGCTGGTTGCCGAACCGAGTGGGGCGCTCAGCCTGGCTGCCTTCCGTGAGGCGACCGAGACCGGCGGCAGTCTGGCCGACGGACCGACCGTGGTCGTGCTCAGTGGTGGCAACGTCGATCCGCAGCTCCTGGCCAGGCTGCTGGCCTGACGCGGGCAGGAAACGGCGTCAGGCCGCTGCGGCACGTTAGAATCACTGCGATGAACGGCCGCCTTCAACACGTGCTGACTGCAGTGGCCCGGCAGGGACCGGTGCGATCGTGAGCCTCGGCCAGCTGAACCTCTCGCCGCTCATGGTACTGATGCTGCTGCTTTACGGCCTGCTGATCGCCCTCGTGCTGGTCATCTGGTCGGCGCTCAACCTGCAGCGCCGCAGTACCAGGTCAGAACAGCCGGCCCCGACCACAGCCCCGGCCACCACTCCACCGGGCCCGCCGGCAGCCGCGGCCGCTCCGGCCCGCACCGCCGCAGCCGGGCCGGAACGGCCGCGGCCAACAGCCGTCACCCGCCGCACCGCTGACAGTGATTCAGTGGTCAGCTACAGCGTCCGCCCCCGCCTGAACCCGGCTGCCGGGCAGCAGCCGGCGAAACAGCCCGACAACCCCCCGGTTCGCCCGCGGGAGCCGCTGAAAGACCCGGAGATCGACTTCCAGGTGGGCCGCAGCAGCCGCCAGCCGTCCGGCCAGACACCGACTACCGTCACTCCCGTGCGCCAGCCGGACAGCAGCGCCGCGGCGCCGGGAACAGCGCCGGCCAGCCCGGCCCGCAAACGCAGCGAGGACGCCTTCGAGCGGTTCCTGCGCAGCAGCCGTGACGACAACGACGATTACTGAACCCAGGGACTGAAACGCAGTTGGGGGGACCGCAGCGCGCGGTCCCCCCAACTTTTTCTCAAGCTTCTTCTGCTGCGCCCCGGCTCAGGCTGAAGCCAGCTGCCGCAGCTGGGCCAGGGCCGCTTCAGCCCGGCTCCGTACGGCGCTGCTGTCACTGCGGCCAGCCATCATCATGTGCATGTTGATGTGCTGGTCGACATCGCCGAAGATGCTGTTGAGGATCTCAACCTCTTCCCGGCTGCGCAGCGAGGCGTCATCACGGAACATGTACGTGTAGGTCTGTTCGAACTGGCGGTCATCCAGATCGCCGGCCAGGTACGCCTCCAGCACGTTCAGGTACTGGCTCAGGTCACTGCGGGCGGCACTGCGCTCAGCCACGACCGGCTCCCCCTGCGGTACGGCACTGAACGCCGGCTCCAGAACGTCCGGGGTGATGCCCCAGTTGTTGACCTCGAACACCGGCTGCCCGTCGCGGAACAGGATCACCTGCGGACTCTCGTGCCGCAGGCCGGTCAGCTCACTGACCAGGTTGCTGGCCGGGCGGGACTCGACCACGCGGATCAGGCCGACGACCAGGTCTTCACGCGGTTCGACCTGCTCCTGCAGGTAACCGAAACCCTGCATCGTCTTGTGGCACGTACCGGCCTTGAATATGACGCTCGTCGGGTACTTCTCCAGGAAACCCTGAACTGATTCCGGGCTCGTCAGGTTGAACACTCTGTCTTTGAACATTTAAGGCAACTCCTCGGCTGGATTCCTGTCTGCCACTATAGGTTCGGCGGCCCGTCCGGGTTGTCGCCTGCGCTGTCGTTGACGGCCGCGCGGCTGACTGATATCCTGCTCTTTGCCCTGAAGACCGCGCCAGTCGTGGTCGGCATTCAGGAGAGGTGTCCGAGTGGTTTAAGGAGCACGCCTGGAAAGCGTGTATGTGGGTATTCCCTGCATCGAGGGTTCGAATCCCTCCCTCTCCGCCATTTTTCCCTTAAGTCAACACGCGCGAACCTTAACCGCACCGTCCTGGTGCGGTTTCCTGGCACCACCAGATTACCGGACCGTTAAGGCTCCGGTGCCGGAACTGTGTTGACTGACCGGCTCTCCGCAAACTACTATTGCCCGAGAGGCTGAAGCTTGGGACATGGTCACTCCACTGTGGAGTGACCGGACTGATTCTCAGTCTTGAAACATCTGTATATCGGAGAAGGAGTACGCATGCTTAAGAGAAGCTTCCGTCTGCTGGTGTCACTGGCTGCTGCAGGTGCAATCGCATCCGGCGCCATGGCCCAGACACTCATCGTCGCTCAGGGTACTGACGCCGTCACCCTGGACCCGCACGATGCCACTGACTCACCGTCTGCCACCGTCACCAGCCACCTGTACGACACGCTGTTCGACCTGACCCCCGAAGGCGAGATCGTCCCGTCACTCGCCACCGGTTACGAGATCAGCGACGACGGCCTGACCGTCACCCTCACCCTGCGTGACGACGTGACGTTCCACGACGGAACCCCGCTGACCGCCGAGATCGTCAAAGGCAGCCTCGACCGCTTCCTCGACCCCGAGCTGGCCTTCACCTTCCGTTTCCTCCTCGATTCGATCGGCGAGGTCGTGGTGCTCGACGACACCACCGTGCAGCTGAACCTGCTCAACCAGTTCGCGCCGCTGCTCGCCCACCTGACCCACAGCTCCACCAGCATCGTCCTGCCCGCCGCTGTCGAGCAGTACGGTGAGGAGTTCAACGCCAACCCGGTCGGTACCGGACCGTTCTCCTTCGTGTCCTGGCAGCGCAACGAAGCGATCGAACTCGCCCGCTTCGATGACTACTGGGGCGACGTGGCTCAGATCGACGGCGTCCGCTTCGTGACCGTGCCGGAGAACACCACCCGCATGGCCATGGTCGAGAGCGGCGAAGCCCACGTGGCCGTCCGCGTTCCGCCGCAGGACATCGCCCGCCTCAACGCCGATCCGAACATCACCGTTGAGAACGTCTCGAGCCTCCGCACGATCTTCATCTACTTCAACCACAACATCGAGCCGTTCACCGACGTCCGTGTGCGTCAGGCCGTCAACTACGCCGTGAACAACCAGGACCTGGCCGACTTCGTCCTGGGCGGTGCCGTTCGCGTCAGCGACGCTCCGATCTCCCCCGGCATCTTCGGCTACACCCCGGTCGGCAACTACGACCAGGACCTCGAGCGTGCCCGTGAACTGCTTGCCGAGGCTGGCTACCCCGACGGCTTCAGCACCACCCTGTACAGCCCGTCCGGCCGCTACCTGCAGGACATCCAGACCTCAGAAGCCATCCAGGGCATGCTCGCCGAAGTCGGCATCAACGTGACCATCGAGACCCTCGAGTGGAGCGCCTACCTCGAGAAGCTGAACGCTCCCATCGAGACCAACGAAGTCCCCATGGGCTTCCTCGGCTGGGGCACCGTCACCGGTGACGCCGACTACGGCCTGTACCCGCTGCTCCACACCGACCAGTGGCGCCCCGTAGGCTCCAACCGTGCCTTCTACAGCAACCCCGAGGTCGACGCGCTCCTCAGCGAAGCCCGCGTCAGCCCGGACAACGACGCGCGCCTGCAGATGTACGAAGACGCCATGCAGCTGATTTGGGACGACGCCGCCTGGCTGTTCCTGCACAGCGAGACCCA
>CAYPKV010000133.1:3439-5451 GCA_964411415.1 uncultured bacterium | reverse complement strand
AGGACGTCGCGCTTGCGGTGCTGGCGACCGTGGTCAGCGCGAATGAGCGCGTCGACGCGCTTCAGTACCGGCTGGAGTTCCGGCATGGCCCGGTCGATCCACTCCTGGATGACATCATGGTCGACTGTCTCGGCAGGTGGTTTGCGTCCCCCTGAAGTGCCTTTCGGTTTCATAAGATCCTCCCAGGGGTTCAGGATACACGGGGGCCTACCGGATTAAACGCGACCTGAACTATGCTCCCCCGCACCGCGCAATGTCTTGCTTTCGATACATCCTGTTAACTTTACATGACATCGTGTCTTTGACACTGTACATTCAGGCATGTCAATTTTTCGTTACATCAAGGATGAAATGGGTTACAAAGAACGCGGCGCGTACATCGACCTCATCATCGCAGCCGGCGTCGCCATCTGGTACGCCTGGCGCATCTTCCAGATGCAGCTGTCGACTCCACTCACGGAGGTGGTCTTCCAAGGCCCGATGCTCCGCTCAGTCGTCATATCGGTGGTCGCGACGATCGTGCTGCACATCATCTACGGCATCCTGACAGGGCGGTCAGACACGCAGGAAGACCAGCGTGACAGGCAGATCTCCCGCTTCGGCGACTGGGTCAGCCTCTTCCCGCTCTCGGCTGGCGCACTCACCGGCATGATCCTGGCCATGTACGACCAGCATCACTTCTGGATCGCCAACGCCATCTACGCCGGCTTCTTCCTCTCCGCCATGACAGGCTCCATCACCCGGCTCATCGCTTACCGGAGGGGACTGACAGCGTGACCAGAAAAGCAACCAAGGTGACGAACGACATCCGTACCCTGCGGTTCATGCACGGTGAGATGACTCAGGCCCAGCTGGCAGAAGCGGTTGGAGTCACGCGACAGACCGTAATCGCCATTGAACAGGGCCGTTACTCGCCGACACTGGAAGTCGCCTTCCGCATCGCCCGTGTCTTCAACGTGCCGCTCGAACAAGTCTTTCAGTACCCCGACCAGGAGCAGCCATGACCTCATCCCATCCGCTCAGCAAGAGAAGCCGCACTGGTCGCTGGGATCAGCCTCCTGCTCATGGCGGTCCTGGCGGCCGTCGCCAACTTCATGGTCATCGAACCGAACAGCGCCGACCTGGCTGCCTGGTCGGCGAACTACCCGCTTCCGTTCGCACTGGCGCTGCTGGCACTTTTCCTCGTAGTGGCACTGGACGTGACCGTAGCCTGGGCACTGCGTGTACTGTTCCAGTCCGTTTCGCCCGCCCTGTCGCTCCTGACCGCATGGTTCAGAACCGTTTATGCCGCGGTTTTCATGGTCGCCATCGCCACGCTTGGAATATCACCCGGACTGGCCGCCACGGATGCTCCCGGTCTGCCCTTTGCGCTTTTCAGCTCGATCTGGGACGCCGGACTGATCCTGTTCGGCCTTCACCTCCTGCTGCTGGCTGCCCTGTTGCACCAGGCTGAGTTCACGCCCCGCTGGTTAGGCATCCTGGTCGGCATCGCCGGACTGGGCTACCTGTCTGACAGTGTGATTGGGCTGCTGGCACCCGGCGCGACCATCAGCATCGGCACTTTCACCTTCGTGGGTGAGGTCGTCCTGCTGGTCTGGCTGTTGGCCCGCGCCAAGGTGATCCCGCCCGCAATCGCGACCTCCGGGCTGTCCCGGCGATCTGGCTGATGCCCGGCAGGTCGCGCGGCAGCGTGCAGTCGAGCTGTCGTGGGCGCCCCCGGAGGGTCAGTCCAGGTCGAACTCCTCTGGTGTCACCCGGTCGATGCTGAACTCAAGCTGAATCGGCACGGGGTCACCTGAAGCCTCCGGCGAGAAGAGGTTCTCGTAGTAAATGAGGTCAGCCTCGGCGGTTCCCGCCAGGCGGTAGGCGCCGTCAGGCAGCAGTTCTGCTTCGAGCACGGCGATGGCGGCATCCTCGGCAACATACAGTTTGTTGAACATGCTGGACGTGGTCCAGTAGTTGATCTCGCCGGACAGCTGGCACGGGCAGTCAGTCAGTGGTCCGCCGAACGT
>CAYPKV010000133.1:0-3339 GCA_964411415.1 uncultured bacterium | reverse complement strand
GCCCATGCTGAGGGTGCATATTCACCTTAGGCCAGGTGCGTCAATCATGCGTCAATCACTGGAGCCGGAGCTTCATGCCCTCGTGGCTGGCCACGAAGCCGAGTCGCCCGTAGAAGCGCAGCGCATCAGCGCGGGACTTGTCGCTGGTCAGCTGCACGAACCGGCAGCCACGTTCCCGGGCGAGTTCGATGGCCCAGGTGATCATGTCGCGGCCGATGCCCTTTGAACGCACTTCGCTGCTGATGCGGACGCCTTCGATCTGGCAGCGCCAGCTGCCCTGGTGGCTCAGGCCCGGCAGGAAGGTGAGTTGCATGGTGCCGGCGATGACGCCGCCTGAATCGGCCACGACGAGGAGGTTGTTCGGGTCAGCGTCCAGGGCTGCGAACGCCTCGAGGTAACTCTCCGGCAGAGGGTCGGTGAGCCGCTCGCGCTGCGCGCCCAGTGGGTCGTCAGCCAGCATTGCGATGATGGCCGGCAGGTCAGCCCGGACGGCCCGTCGGAAGGTTGGTGCTGTGCGGTCGGACATACCGGTAATTTACGCCAGCCACGCTGGATCGGCACCGGTCCTTCAGTGGGACGACGGTCGTCCTTACAGTCAGCAGCCAGTGTCTGAAGCCTGAGAGGCGGGTGCAGACTTCTTCAGCCGCAGCATCTTGACACTGACAACTTGCCACTGATAAGTTCAGTTCGTGAGCAAGTACCATCATGGGGACCTGGCAGCTGCCGTACTGTCTGAAGCAGCGCGGATCATCGCCAGGGAAGGACCTGAGGCGCTGAATCTACGCGGACTCGCCAAGCAGCTCGGCGTCAGCCACAACGCTTTCCGTCACCACTTCGGCAACCGGCAGGGGGTCCTGAACGCTCTCGCCACAGAAGGCCACCGGAAGCTCCGCGCCGCCCTCCTGGCCACACCGGAAAGTGCCGACCCGCACCTCGAGGCAGGCGTCAGCTACGTGCGTTTCGCGACCGAGAACCCTGGCCTGTTCACGATCATGTTCAGACCCGACCTGCTCGACCTCGAGGATCCGGAACTGAACGAAGCCCGTTTCGCCACGTTCTCAGTCCTCCAGGGGGGTGCTCAGGGAATGAGCACAGCCACCGCTCCGGCCCAGGAAGCTGCCGTCGGTGTCATCGCGTCCTGGGCGATCGTCCATGGCATCGCCACCCTGGCCCTGACCGACAACCTCGCTGCAACAGGGCTTGTGGAGGCAGTTCCAGGCGGCGACATCGAAGAGATCACCCGGCTCGTCGCCAGCAGACTCAGTTTCGGTTCACCCCAGGAGGCTTCGTGATGCTTGACAGTCCGCAACTCATCTCGGCAGGGATCATCATCCTGACCATGATTTTCATCGCGTGGGGCGGCACCTTCGTGCTGAGCTCCGCAGACCTCAACGAACTGCAGAAGCGCTACTTCCGGGCGGGTCACGGTCACGCCGGAATGCTGGTCACGCTGGGCCTGGTCATCATGCTGTTCGTGAACCTGGGCGGGGTGAACCCCCTCTTCAGCGCCCTGTCCACTGGGGTGCTGTGGGCAGCGATCCTGATACCAGCCGGCTTCTTCCTGTCAGTTCTGGGCAGGAGCCCTGCGAAGCCTAACCGGTTGATAATCCTGCTGTGGCTCGGTGTCGCCAGCCTGGTAGTTGGGCTGGTGGGAGCCGGGGTCGGGTTCATCGTGGCGGGTATGAGGTGAGCGGTTCAGGGGTGCAGGGGCCGGGACAACATCCACGCTCTGCCGATGCACGTTTGTCGCGAAGTGAGAAACGCACCTGAGCGTTCCCGAGGCAGCTCGAGCAGTTAGAAAATCACAACAGTCAGCCGTGCTTCGAATGCCAGATTCGCTCCATACGTGCACGTATCAGAGGTTCTCGAGCTTGACTTGCCTCATCAGCATCCAGATATCCCGGAATTGAATCAACGAACTCCGAACTCTGGAGGAGGACGCCAAACGATTCGGCGATAAAAGTCCGCACGTCGTGCGCTGCGCTGGCGATCTCTGCATCCAGCTCCGAACGACCATCCAAGAGAATTATTATGTCCTCAAGGTCATGACTGACGCGATAATCACCACGGCCGCGGTTCTTGAATGCTTCCAGTTTCGTTGCCACAAGGTAGGGAGCACTGGCCACTCTTATGGTTTCGCCCCCAGGTAAATCCATTGGTAATGCGTGATCAACGAGTGATTTGTACCAACGGTTGGAGAAGCCGAGAAGGGTTTCATCGATTGGCATGACATCGACGGGTACACCTTCGATGAGCCAACGGCAAATCGGAATTCCTTCCCCAACGAGCTGCACGAAGCCTCCAGCCCGCAACTTGGCTTCGAGTTCGTAATATGCAGAACGCGTTGCAGCTGACGTAACCAAGTCAACATCGAGAGTCGGTCTGACCATTGGTGCGGCCTCGTCCGTCAGGAGCAGGCCGATGGTTGCCCCTCCGACAAAGACCAAGTCGTTGAGTCCCAGGTCATGGAGTCGACGGGCAACAATGGTCAGGTTCTCCAGAATTGCCGCATTCATGGCAGAAGCCGCTTCCGCAACTCATCCTCGGCTATCGCGCGTTCACGGGCACGGCCAATCCTGACGGCATCTACCAGTGCCAAGAGTTCATAGAGCTTTGCGTCGCGCAATGCCGCCGTCGGCACGTTCTTATGCAGGGGTGTGACTGCGTACCCCCGGACATTCCCCTTGGGGTCAGGCCACACTGGCTTAACGGCGTTGGCGTCAGCAGCTATCAGTTCGGACAGCGGCAGTGCCGCGTGGGCGGTGGGGATACCACGTGTGAGCTCTCCTGGCTTGGCGTAGTAAACGTATCGCACACCATGGATCAGCAGTTCGAGAACCGCTGCGCGTTGCGGTCTCCGTGCAGCAGTCAGCAGACCTGCATGTTGCAGGCGCTTAACTGATCGGTGAGCGCTTGAC
Organism: uncultured bacterium; assembly: GCA_964411415.1. Classification (GTDB taxonomy): domain Bacteria; phylum Deinococcota; class Deinococci; order Deinococcales; family Trueperaceae; genus CALDPK01. The sequence continues at coordinate 421 of CAYPKV010000133.1, read as the reverse complement.
AGTGCGATGTCCAACTCGAAAGCCAGATGTTCATAGCCTGGGAACTCCCGATCGATTGAGGCGAGTTTCAGGCAGAGCACAATATCGAGAGGCTGAAGCATACCAGCTGCAAATATACCACTTTCCACTTTCGGGAAAGTGGAAAACATCTTGACGGCCAAGCCTTGTGCTGGGGATAGGTCTTTCAGCGACTTCCGCGTCACACCACAAGCGCCGCAGGTGCTGGCGGGAAGCATTCCGGTTCCGACAGCGCCCAGCGTCGGTGAACGAGAATTTCGCTTGAGCCAACATCGCCGGTGCTGGCCGGCAGCAGCTCAACCCGACAAAACCCTTGCCGCCATGTGCCTTATTTGCTAAGGTATCTACACGCCCTCAGGGGGACCCGGAGGGACAATAAATCGGGCGCATCCCGTTGACCGTC
>CAYPKV010000132.1:0-5453 GCA_964411415.1 uncultured bacterium | reverse complement strand
CCGGGACTGGCGACGCCAGCCCTCCGCCACCGGGCCCGCCGGCCGTGACGCTGCGGTTCGCGGTGGACCCGGTCGTGCTCTTCCGCTTCTCGGCGCTGACCTACAACGCGCACCGGATCCACTACGACCGCGCGTACGTCCTCGACAACGGCCACCTGGTCACCCAGGGTGACTCAGCCAGCCTGCAGAACGATCCCCTCGTACGCCGTGCCTACCTGGGCACCGACGTCTGACACGCATCCGGCCGGGGTTGGGCCCCGGCCGGATCTCACTCACACTCAGGTTCAGTTCGACGTCGCAGCGGGTGGAGCCAGCTCCGGCACACCAGCCGGTGCCGGAACGCTCATGAGCCGCCAGCCCGGACCACTGTTGACGGACAGCAGCAGCGAAGCCAGACCGGCATCGTTCACCAGGATGACAGCCCCTCCGATCGCACCGTCGAACGACACCTCCGGTACTGCCGGAAGGACCCGCCCGTCAACCAGGACGTTGAGTGATACCGACTTCACAACCGGACCGTCAGCACCCTCGTAACGGGCCATCACGGCTGCAACGAACACAGTCTCACCGGCGAGACGCAGAGCCAGCGCCCGGTCACTGTCGTTACCACCGAACGTCTGCAGGCTCACCTGCTCACCGGTCGCGGAGTAACGCGCCAGGAACACGTCCTGAGCGGATTCAGCACTGAAAGTATGACCGACGACGATCAGATCCGAATCATCCGTCACTGCCATGCGCACGGGCGAGTCCTCACCCTCCCCGCCGAACTGCGTCTGCCACAGCAGGCCGCCTTCGGCGTCGAAGGTCATCAGGAGCACATCAGACAGCCCCGCGTTCCTGCCAGCGAAATCAGAGTAAGCAACCCCGGCAACCGACACCGCACCATCAGCATGCACTGCAACCGCCGAGAACGAAGTGTGATCAAGCGATGAAGTCTGGTAGCGCCACAGCTCGTTCCCGTCAGCATCGAGACGCAGGATGAGACCTTCAGGATTGCCCGGTCCGTCAGTGAGCGGGATGGTCATTCCCGCCAGCACCAGCCCGTCGCCAGGGATGACCGCGACTGAGCTGGCCTGCTGAGTACCCGGTTCCCTGAACTCCCGCTCCCATATCAGCTCACCCTGCTCACTTATACGCACCACGAAAACATCAGTGACACCTTCACTGGGCCAGCTGCGACCCACAGCGAACAGGTCACCGCTGTCAGGGTCCTGGGCCAGCTGCGCGAACTCCGTGTTACCCGAACCAGGCACGGTCAGGGTCCAGTCCACCGAACCGTCAGGCCCGTGCAGCTGCACGAACAGGTTGTTGATGGGGATGGACGCGCCATCAACAGACGGCGGCACCCTCAGCCAGTCACCGGCGAGTGCCAGACGGTCCGACGGCAAGGGCAGGAGCGACCTGATGAAGTAGTCGTTACCCAGGTCTACCGCCTGCAGGGACCAGTAGCCCGCATCGTTCCGTGCGACTGCCACCGCTGAGAGCAGCAGCAAAGCACTTAACAAGATGGTAGTTACCCTGCGCAACGTCGCCTCCAAGGTCGCTGTCCGTTCTAATGTAGCACTCAGAAGCCGACGCCGGGAGTAAGAATATGCCTGTAAGGCAACCCCTGGTTCACTCGTAACGCAGAGCGTCGATCGGATCCAGCCGCGCAGCCCGGCTCGCCGGAAGCGTCCCGGCCAGGAACGCCAGCAGCATCACCAGCAGCACGACAGTAAGTACAGACACCGGATCGAAAGCCAGCACCCGCAGCCCCGGCAACGCAGCCAGCGGCCCCTGCACCAGGTACTCACTCACCACCGTGCCCAGCACGATGGCAGCAACTGAACCGATCGCACTCCCCAGGAAACCGATGAAAGCCGCCTCGGCTGAGAACAGCGCGAAGATGGAACCAGCCCCCATGCCCATCGCCTTCATCAGGCCGATCTCACGCGTGCGTTCCTGCACGCTCATGTACAGCGTGTTGATGATCCCGAAACCAGCTGCGATGAGCGCGATGACTGCGAACGCGTTCAGCACCCCGATCACCGCGTTGATGACAGTCTGCAGAGTACCCAGCTGGTCCGCCACGGTCTCACCCACGAGGCCCAGGGCAGCGATGTCAGCCTTGATGCGGTTGGCATGCACCGTGCCGAGCGATGGATCGAACCAGATCGTCGCACCAAGCGTCAGATCAGCCACCGCCGCCGGCAGCCCACTCGTCATGCCTTCGTACAGCTCATCAGTCAGGGCGGGGCTGATCAGGGCTCCCAGGGCGAACAGCGTCTCTTCCTGAACCCCGACCACGGTCGCGGGCACCTCAGTGACTGTGCCGAACACACTGGACACACCGATCAGCACCTCTTCGCCCAGCGCAGAACTGCTGCTGCTGAACCCGAGCACATCGAGGTAAGTGACTGGCAGGATGAGCTCGTTGCGCTCAGCGGCAAGAGCAGAAGTGCCCGCCAGCAGATCCAGGTCCGCACCGGGCGGCATGCTGCTCACAGTGATCTCGTAACGCGTACCCTCACCGACACGGATGTAATCAGCAGAGATGAGCTTCAGCGGTTCGACCGCCAGCACCCCGTCTATCGCAGCAAGTGACTCAACATCAGCAGCCGTCATCGCGGGAATGTCGAAACCACTCACCGCTCCGAACGACGCCTGTTCCGGATCGTACTCAGCCGGCCCGGACTGCCCCTGACCCGGGAAACCGCCGGGGAACTCCTCAGCCTTGCGCACCGACATGATGTCCTCAGCACCGAACGCACTCACCTGAGCGTTTATGAAACGGGTGATGCCGGTCCCCAACCCGTTGGTGAGCGTCAGCGTGAAAGCACCCACGAAGATCGCCAGGATCGTAAGCGTCGCCCGCAGGCGACTGCGGAACGTGTTGGCAACAGCGGTACGGATGGTCTCCAGGAAACTCATGCGCGCACCTCACCCGCGATCTGACCGTCCCGCAGCAGGACCTGCCGGCCGCAGCGGGCCGCGAGCTCATCATCGTGAGTGACGATGACAAGGGTTATGCCTTCCTGCGAGTTGAGGCTGAACAACAGGTCCTCGACCACCTCACCGGTAGCCGAATCCAGGTTGCCAGTCGGTTCATCGGCGAAGATCACCTCAGGCCGGTTCGCAAGTGCCCGCGCCAGCACCATCCGCTGCTTCTGACCACCGGACAGTGCAGTCGCACGGTTACCCGCCTTATCCGCCATCTCCATCTGCTCCAGCACCTGCATGCCACGCTCAGTACGTTCCCGGGCGGGAACTCCCGCGATCTTCAGGGGCAGCACCACGTTCTCAAGGACAGTAGCAGTCGGAATCATGAAGAACTGCTGGAACACGAAACCGAACGTCCGGTTACGCAGGCGGTTCAGCTGCCTCGCGTTAAGACCGGCAGCATCTTCACCCTGCACGGCGATACTGCCACGGTCCGGAGTATCCAGCAGCGCCAGCAGATGCATCAGCGTAGATTTGCCCGAACCACTCTTACCGACGATCGCGAGAGTCTCACCCGCGTGAACGTCCAGGGAGACACCACGCAGCGCCTCGAACCGGGCTTCACCCCGTCCATAAGTCTTGTGAATCCCATCAGCTCTGATCAGCGCGTCACTCAACAGTCAGCCTCCGTGTTGCCAGCAGCAACGGTTCAGCATCCCACGATTCCATGGTGCGCGCATCCTCCGGAAGTTGCAGGCGGGCTAGAGTGAACCAGGCAACGATGCCAGCACACACCATGAAGAGAATCGCAACACTGCTCACCCTGATCAGCCTCAGTTTCAGCGCCCAGGCGCAGGACCAGCCCGTCGGCCAGATGTTCGGCCCCGTACCCGTGCAGAACATCATCGACGGCGACACCGTCGTCCTCTGGTCCAACCTGGGTCCCCGCACAGTCCGGCTCATCGGCATCGACGCCCCGGAACTCGACGCCCGCGACCCCCACGGCCACGCCGCAGCAGAACACCTGCGCCGGCTCCTGCCTGCCGGCAGCAGCGTCTGGGTCGAGACCGACCTCGCCCTCGAGGACATCTACGGTCGCCTGCTCGCCTACCTGTACGTGGAAGACCCGGAGGGCAGCTGGCAGCTCGGACCACATACGCTCACGCAGCTCAACCTGCGCATGGTCGAGGCCGGCTGGGCCAGAACGATGGAGATCGCGCCCAACACCACTTACTCAGACCTGTTCCACACAGCTGAACAGACAGCCGCCGCCGGAGCCGTTGCCGGCATATGGGCAGCCTCACCGGTAACTGCGGTTGCCATGCCCGGCGGCCCGATCAGCATCGCTTGCGTGCTGTTCAACCCGTCAGCACCGAACGACGAGAACGCCGAGATCGTCTGGCTCAACCTGAGCGAAGACATGGATACCCGCGGTTACTGGCTTTTCGACGAAGGCTCAGGCGTGCGGCTGCAACTGCCGGTCGGTGTACAGCCGGCAGGGGAGCTGCAGGTGCGCAACCCGGGCCAGGGCATCTGGAACAACAGTGGTGACACAATCTACCTGATGCTGGGCAACAGCCTCATCGACGCCTGGGAGTACTCAGGTGGCGGACTGCCGGAGGACTCGATCCTGTGCCGCGACGGCACGGTAAGGCAGTAACGCTCAGAGTTCTTCCTGGAACTGCGACTGCTGCAGCTCCGCGTACGCACCCTGGGCAGCCAGCAGCTCTTCGTGGTTGCCTTGCTCGACGATGCGGCCCTCCTGCATGACGAGGATCAGGTCGGCGTTGCGGATGGTGGACAGGCGGTGGGCGATCACGAAGCTGGTGCGGTCACTTCGCAGGTTGTTCATCGCCTCCTGCAGCAACACCTCGGTACGGGTGTCTACCGAGCTCGTTGCCTCGTCCAGCACCAGGATCGACGGCTGGCTCAGGAAGGCACGGGCGATCGTCAGCAGCTGCTTCTCACCCACACTGACGACACCACCTTCATCATCGACCACGGTGGCGTAACCAGCCGGAAGGCTCTGAACGAACCTGTCTACGTACGCGGCCCGCGCTGCCGCGATGACCTCGTCGTCAGTGGCAGCAAGCCGGCCGTAGCGGATGTTCTCCAGGATGGAGTCCCGGTACAGCCAGGTGTCCTGCAGCACCATGCCGATGCGGGACCGCAGGTCAGACCGGCTCAGCCGGGTGATGTCGATGCCATCGATCAGGATGCGGCCCGAGTCAAGCTCGTAGAAACGCATGATCAGGTTGACCAGCGTCGTCTTGCCCGCACCGGTAGGACCGACGATCGCCACGGTCTGACCCGGTTCAGCCGTGAAGGACAGGTCCTCGATAAGCGGACGGTCCGGGTCGTAACGGAACGAAACGTTCTGGAACTCAACCCGGCCACGGACAGCCTCAGCCAGCTGCTCCGTCACCGTCTCCGCGTCCTGTTCATCGGCGTCAAGCAGCTCGAACACCCGCTCCGCCGACGCAGCTCCTGACTGCAGCAGGTTGATCATCGACGCGATCTGCGTCACCGGCTGG
>CAYPKV010000131.1:0-5561 GCA_964411415.1 uncultured bacterium | reverse complement strand
TAGATTACTTCCGGTTCTTGGTCTCCTCCGCGAAGAAGACCGCGGCTTTTTTTAGTATCTCCCGTTCCTCACGCAAAACCCGGACTTCCCGCCGGAGCCTGCGCAACTCAGCTCGCTCCTCAGCATCCAGACTGCCGCTGCTACCGCTGCCCCCACTGCCACCTAGCTCAGGGTCCTTAAGCCACCTGTTCAATGAGACGACACTTACCCCGAGGTCACCGGCAATTTCCCTGGTGCTCTTGCCGCTCTCCCGCACCAGGCGGACAGCTTCCACCTTGAACTCATGAGGGTACGCAGCGAATCGATTAGTTCTGATCATCAGACATGTTCCTTCCGAGCATCCTAGCTCAAGCAGTTACATGTCCACGAAAACGGGGGAACTCCACAGGTCACTGCCAGGCTCGATGACAGACAAACCGGTGATGCACACCGCGCTCACAGCCATGAACACTGCGTCAACGAATGCAAGGCTGAGCCCGGAAGCGCTCGATGCCGGCAGCGACAGTAAAACTGCACCAGCTGCAACAGCCAGCAGGAAGGCCAGTACACCAACCTGCGGTGCACTCAATCGCATAACACCGTCAGCTTGAACAGCCGGGAATCTGACCCGCGAATCGCCTTGAACAACAGCACAACCGCCTCCCAATCGAAGAAGCACTGGAAGGCGGCCCGACCTACCCTAATCCTGCAGCCTGTAACGCCTGCACCCTGCACGCGAAGTTAACACGTGTCGCGTTTACCAACCACCAAATCGATGGCAAGTGAGCTTCAGAGGATACCCCCAATTTCCGCCGTGCCAAGGCGAGGTGCCGCAGTGCGCTCTTGCTGCTGCGATTGCACCACGGCGTGTACGAAAAACGAAGGTTTTCCGAACACGGATGACGTGAACTTTTGTCATTGAACACGGCGTGCAGCACGGCAAATGTTCGAATTGTCGTCCAGAAACCAATGCCTTCCGGACAGGTGCCCTGCCGACATTGTCAGACGGTCTGCTCAAGAAGGCCTCTGGGTTGAAGCTGTATTTTGCCAACTTCGCTCCTGTGGATTCCAGCTCGCGAGCTGTGGTTCATCTGCCAGCACGGGGTTCAGGAACGCACTGGCTTCCAGATGGCTGTCGTTCAAATCGGTGGGCAATCTCAGATCTGATGCAAGACGACTGTATGGCTTCGTCCATTGGATTGGAGGCGCGGGGAGTCGGCTCGGTAGCGTTTGTGCCTCGCCTTCGCGGCTGATGAAAGTGGATTTCAGTGCCGCAATGAGCAGCGCAGCATCGATACGGAATGAACGACTGATCACAACGAGATCAATCAGGTCCTTCGTTCGTGTGTTAACTCGATCCTGACGAACCTTGCAGTAAGCATGGAGCTTTTCCGCCACATGAATTTCGAGTGGCAAGGTTCGGACCGTCTGCACAGATTGGTTTGTCATGCCCAATAGTGGTGGTAGCGCAACTAAATCTGGGATTATCGATTCATAGGCTGGACCGACATCAATGACGAACCTCTCGAATCGTCGTGCCGCCAGGCTGGCTACGACGTTGAAGCGGTGTGCACCTCCGAGTTGATCCGCAGAGTGTGCGCTGCGATTTATATCAAACACGAAGAAGTCGCCGGTGTCGTAGGTTGAGCCGCTGGCCAGGCCAGGTCGACATTCTTGGTGCTGCGGGCCGTGTTGCCGAGCCTGAGGTCAAGCGCGAAGCCACCCTTCAGTAGCCAGCTGTCTGGCCTGGTGGCCATCAACCGGACCAGCAGCCTTCCGAAGGCAATGCGTTTTCGCTCGCGGGTCATGGCTGCATCGTTTCCACCGTGCTGGTTTCGCAGGTGCTGTTCCAGTGCTGCCCTGAACGCTCCCGGGGTCGCGTACCTCATGTGTGCTGCACCAGGCCGAGCATGGTGTTCATGGAGGCCAGGGCGGCGCTGCCCCTCAGTTCTGCAGCATGGCGAAGGCGTTTTTCGGTAGTGATTCCGCGTTCCAGTGCCTGCTGAACGGCCATGTGTATCTGTTCAGGCTGTTCCCCGGTAAGCGCAGAGTCGACGATGCTCACTTCGGGACTGGTAACGGGCAGCCCTTGGATGGACCGCGGCTCCAGCGGGTGGTGGGTTGTGTGAATGGTGACGTGCGGCCTGGGCCGCTGGCCCCGCTTTGTGCGTGGCACAGTTACGTGTACGGATGAAGGGATGATGTCCGACAGTCCATGGAGTTCAAGGGCGCTCGCGTGCGAGACAACTGCGTTTGCCTTCTTCAGTGGCAGCCATGCCGCATAGATGTGTTCGAACTCGCTGGAAGGGAAGTGCCGGATTCGGTAGAGCCCCGGCTGGATACGAAGATAGCGGCCGTTGTCCCGGGCGTGGTGTTGCAGCGTGCTTTGTGGGAAGCCGACTTCAGCAGCCTGTGAGGCGGTGAAGTAGCCTGACTGGGTTTCAGCCAGTCGGTACAGCTCATCTGTACGGTTGTCCGACATTGCAACCAGTATATGGCTGTAAAGTCGGACACATTGTCGGCTATGGTGCCAAGTTCACTTCATACCGGGCCTAGGGTCAGGCGGTGGAAACGGCGAGCCCGTACAGGGACAGCTGGTCGATTGCGTGAGCTGAGGTTAATGCGACATGCGTACACGAATTGAGTTGTGGGTGACGGAGCAGCTGACCAGGAGCGTCTTTTCGTTCGCTGTAGCCCGGGTCTATCGCACCTTGTTGTCATAACGTGCGATAGACCCGGGTGTGCAACACGATTGGCCTGCAATCACCTTCGAGACACTGGGTTGGGATTCACGTCCGGACCTGTACGCCTCCAGAGAACAGAGTTTGCGCCACAGGGGTGATTACCGGTCGGCTGTTCCGGCGGGCATAGCTGTGCAAGACCTGCGTTTATCGCGACCGGTTCTTCTGAAACTCGAGGAGGCAAGCCAGGAACTCGTCCGCTTCGATGCCAGGCATGCGGGGACGATCGGGCCAATGGCGTCACTTTTGCTCAGGAGCGAGTCGGCCTAGGGCGCGTTCAAGGCTGTGGCTGGCCACCCGGATCACTGATCTGCTTGATGAGTTCGCAGCCAGATCCCTGAAGCGCGCGCTGCCCTGACCAGCTCCGCCCTGAGGACTCGCCACGCTCGATCCGTCCGATCAGCCCCGGCAGCTCGGCCAGCGTATCGATGACGTGATGCGCCCCGGCTGCCAGCAGGGTGGTGCGCGCGTGCTGCAGCCGTGCTTCCTGGTCTGCGGTTGACAGTACCTGCCATTCCTGCAGGCTCAGGCCGATCAGGTTGCCGGTGCGTGCGACGCCGACAGCCCAGGCGCCGGCGTTCAGGGCTTCCTCGATGTCCTGAACTGTGTCGCCGACTTTCACGACCGCGCGGGTGGGGTAGACGTCCAGCTGGCGCATCACTTCGAACAGCATCCAGGGGGCAGGGCGCCCGGCAGGGACTTCATCCGAGCACACCGTCGCTGCAGGCGAGTATCCGTCGGCTGCAGCACGCTCCAGTACCGGAACCATCATGCTGCGGGCGTAGCCGGTCGTAGAGCCGATGGCGATGCCGCGTTCCTGCAGCTGCCTGACGGCGGGCACCACCTCGGGTATCAGTTCCGAGTGGGCGGCGATGGCATCGTCGATGATGTCGCCGTAACCCAGGTACAGCTGGTCGATGTCGGCTTCAGAAGGCTCTGCTCCGTGGCGTTCCAGCCAGGCAGTCCGGATCTCAGGCATGCGGGTCATCGAGGCGATGTGATCGCGTTTGCCCATGCCCATCGGTGCGCGGATCTGCTCGTCAGTGACGGTGATGCCGTGGTCGGCGAAGATGTTTCGGAAAGCGACTGTGGGGGCGATCGAACCGTGGTCGACGGTGGTCCCCGCCCAGTCGAACACGACTGCGCGGATCAGTTGAGGCTGCTTCGCCATGCCCGTGATCACACCACAACCGGGCGTGGAAGTACATCACACAGACTTGACATTGGCTATGTACGGTCGTCACATGACCGCTCCCGGGCCAGCATCACTGGCGCCCCGACTGACGGTTCTTGAACCGGATGGTTCTCTGAGAATCCGCGACGTTCGGCTGCCGGCGAGGTACTCGTGGCACTTGACTGGGCCACAATCTGCACCTCCGACCTGCACACCATAGAAGGCCGGCGCAGCCAGCCGACCCCCTCACCGCTCGGGCACGAGGGCGCCGGAACCGTACAGAGTTCAGGCCACCCCAACTGGAAACCCGGCGACCGCGTCACCTGGTCCGTCTATGCGAACTGCGGTGAATGCCGCGCCTGCACCACACACGCCCTGCCCCAGAAGTGCGAACGCCTCTTCAAGTACGGGCACGAACGGCTGCAGCACGCCGATGACCTCTCAGGCACGCTGGCCACGCACATGCTGCTCCGGCCCGGAACGCACATCGTCGCCGTACCCGACAGCCTGCGCTCCGACCTGGCAGCCATCGCCAACTGTGCCGTCGCCACCATCGTCGAGACGGCACGCTACCTTCCTGAAGGCGCAGACCGTGTGCTGATCCAGGGTGCCGGACTGCTCGGCCTGCTGCTCAGCGCCTACCTGAGCGAACGAGGGGTCAGTGAGGTAATGGTCGCTGACGTCGACCCGGCACAGGTCGAGCGCGCAGCGGAGTTCGGCGGGAAGCCTGTACCAGCTGGCGTGAGCGGGGTAGACGCGGTCATCGAACTGGCCGGCAGCCCCGACGTCGTCCCGGCCGGCATCAAGGCTCTGCGGACCGGCGGTACGTATGTGCTCGCCGGCATGGTTCACGCACAGTCGCGGTTCAGCCTGCTGGGTGTTGACCTGATCCGCAAACAGCTCAGCATCCACGGGGTTCACAACTACACGCCGGGCAGCCTGGACGAAGCCGTCAGCTTCCTGGCCCGCGCTGTCGACCGTTTCCCGATCGCCAGCCTGCTCAGTGAGCCTTGGCCACTGTCACGCGTCGCTGAAGCCGCCCAGAGCACCGGCTCCTACCGCATCCTCATCGACACCAGAGCCTGAATGAAACCGTCGGTCTTCGTCCAACAGTTCCTGCGGGCAGTGTTCACGATCTGGCTCGTGACGACGGTCGTGTTTTTCGTCGGCCGGTTCGCCTCGGACCCGCTGCAGAAGTTGCTGCCTGAAGACGCTGGGCCGGAGATCCAGGCGCAGATGCGCCAGGAGCTCGGACTCGACCGGCCGCCGCTTGAGCAGTACCTGCCTACCTCAGCGGGATCTTCAGGGGCGATTTCGGCGCCAGCTACTACCAGAGCCGGCCGGTGACCGAGATGTTCGCCGAACGCGTTGGACCGACGCTGCAACTGAGTGTACTCATCCTCGCCGCCTACCTCCTGATCGGCACTCCACTCGGGATAACCGCTGCCGTGTTCCGCAACACGCTGCTTGACCGCGCCCTGATGTCGGTGTTCTTCATCTTCTACGCGTTACCCGGCTTCGTCCTCGCGATAACGCTGATACTCGTCTTCTCGTTCCACCTGGGCGTCCTGCCCAGCTTCGGCCGCGGCGGCTGGCAGCACTACGTGATGCCGGTACTCGCAGGCGCCATCCCCAGGGCCGCAGGTCACGCCCGGCTGGTCCGCAGT
>CAYPKV010000130.1:0-5575 GCA_964411415.1 uncultured bacterium | reverse complement strand
CTGACGTACTGGTCACCCACATCCACCTGGACCACGCCGGTTCAGCTGGCGCGTTGGCACGCCGCTACGGTGCCAATGTCTGGGTGAGTGAAGCCGGCGCGCCGTATCTGACCGACCCGGAACGGCTGATCAGCAGCAGCCGGCGCGTGTACGGTGAATCGTTCGATGAACTGATGAAAGGCGCTGAACCACTGCCGGAGGAGAACCTGATCGGTGTCCTTGACGGTGATGAGTTCGAGCTGCACGGTCACCGGTTCCTGGCGGTCAGCACACCCGGGCACTCCGGCAGCCACATCAGCTTCCTGATGGACGGTGCTTACCTGTTCACCGGCGACTCCGCCGGCATACGTTTCCCAGGCAGTCCCGTCGTCAAACCTGCCACCGCGCCGCCTGAGATCGACCTGGACGCCTGGCTGATCAGCATCGACCGCATGCTGGCCCTGGAACCGGAGCTCATCCTGCCCACTCACTTCGGCCCGTTCAAAGACGTCACCGACCACTTCCGGGAACTGCGCCGCCAGAACACCCGCTGGGGCCTGACCGTCCTCGAAGGCCTGCGGGCAGGCGAGGACGACCGGCAGCTGATGGAGCGCATAAGCAGCCTCGCCGAACAGCAGATGGCTGACGCTGACCTGCCCGAACTTGACCGGGAACGTTACCGGATAAGCAGCGATCACACCATGACCGCTGCGGGCCTCGCCCGCTACTGGAGACGGCTGCGCCCTGAGCGGCTGCACGACCCACAGTTCCCGCTCGACCGGCCCGCCCGGCTGGCCGTACTGGCCAGTGGCCGCGGCAGTAACTTCAGGTCACTCGCGGAAGCGTACCCGGCCGGCGACCCGCTCGCTGAGATCGTACTGTTCGTGACCGATGTGCCTGACGCGGGTGCCCTCGACGTCGCCCGCGAGCACGGAATCCCGGCCGAGGCGATCCCCTGGCCGGGCCGGCGCGCCTTCGAAGCGGAGCTGGAACTGCTGCTGAGCGAACGGCACGTCGACCTCATCTGCCTGGCCGGTTTCATGCGCATCCTGTCCAGGCAGTTCGTCAGCCGCTGGCAGGGCAGGCTTCTCAACATCCACCCGAGCCTGCTGCCGGCGTTCCGGGGCCTGAACCCCCAGCAGCAGGCACTGGACGCCGGGGCCCGCCAGAGCGGCTGCTCAGTCCACTTCGTTGACTCGGGCATCGACACCGGTCCGGTCGTCATGCAGGCAGCCGTAGACGTCCTGCCTGGCGATGACGCGGACAGCCTGAGTGCCCGCATCCTTGAGCAGGAACACCGGCTCTACCCCCAGGCAGTACGCCGCGTGCTGCGCGGAGAGTTCTCATGAAAGTACTGGTTGTCGGCGCAGGTGGCCGGGAACACGCGCTCGTCTGGAAACTGAGCAGCTCACCGCTGCTCACTGAACTGCTCGCCGCCCCCGGCAACCCAGGGATGGCCAGCCTCGCCCGGCTGTTCCCGGAGCACCGCAGCGTTGAACAGCTGACTGACCTCGCCGTCAGTGAACAGGTCGACCTGGTGGTCGTCGGACCGGAACAGCCACTCACTGAAGGCCTCGCTGACCGGCTCAGAGAGCACGGCATAAGGGTGTTCGGCCCGCACGCCGCTGCAGCGCGCCTGGAAGGGTCGAAACGTTTCGCGAAGGAGTTCATGCTCCGTCACGGCGTGCCAACCGCAGCATCAGGGCAGTTCACTGATGAAGCCAGTGCACTGGCGTGGCTGGAGGAGCAGTCCGCCCCGCCGGTCGTGAAGAAGTCCGGACTGGCGGCAGGCAAAGGCGTCACGGTGTCAGCCAGCTTCGCTGAGGCTGAAGAGGCCATCCGGGCAGTCTTCGCTGAACCTGACAGTGAAGGCCTGGTGCTGGAAGAGCGGCTCGAAGGCACGGAGCTGAGCCTGCTCGGTATAACCGACGGCACGGCCTGGCTGCCGCTGCTGCCGGCGCAGGATTACAAGTACTTCGGCGAGGGCGATACCGGTCCGATGACCGGTGGTATGGGTGCCGTGGCACCCGCCCGGCTGCTGAGCCCCGCTCAGGAAGCCCAGGTGGAAACTGAGATCGTCCAGCGCACGCTCGCAGGCCTGCGGGCTGACGGGCTGACGTTCCCGGGCATCATCTTCATCGGGCTGATGCTGACCGCTGACGGAGTCAAGGTGCTCGAGTACAACATCCGTCTCGGTGACCCGGAGACCCAGTCGGTCCTGCCCCTGTTGGCGACCGACCTGCTGCAGGTCATCAATGCCGCTTGCGACGGTGAGCTGGCTGGCCAGCAGCTGAGCTGGCACGACCGCACGGCTGCCGGAGTCGTCATGGCCGCCCCGGGTTACCCGGGTACCCCTGAAACCGGCATCCCGCTGGCGCCTGCCGCTGAACAGCCGGACCTGCTCGTGTTCCACGCCGGCACGTCACTCGAAGCTGGTCAGCTGGTCAGCAGCGGTGGCCGCGTACTGAACGTGGTCGGCCTGGCCGATTCGCTCGAAGCCGCCCTCGCCGCTGCTTACCGGGGCGTGGCAGAGACCGGCTTCAGGGATGCCAGCTTCAGGCGTGATATCGGATTCAATCTGAGAAGGCCGTAAACGCTATATGATGACGCCAGTCTGAGGAGGCGAAACGATGAACATTCTTGAACGTATCGGCACCATCATCCGCTCCAACATCAACGACCTCATCACCCGTGCTGAGGATCCCGAGAAGATCATCAACCAGACACTGATCGACATGCGCCAGGCCCAGTACGAGGCCCGCATGGAGGTCGCCCGCGCGATCGCCGAAGGCAAGAAGCTCGAGCGCGACGTGAAATCCCATGAGACCGAAGCCGGTGACTGGCACAGCAAGGCCGAAGCGGCCCTGCGTCAGAACCGCGAGGACCTGGCCCGCGAGGCACTGCGCCGCAAGAAGGACGCCCAGGACCTGGCTGACGGCCTCAAGGAGCAGCTCGCCAGCCACGACGAGATCGTCGAGAAGCTCAAGACCCAGCTGCGTGCCCTGGACGCCAAGATCAGTGAAGCCGAGCGCAAGCGCCAGATCCTGATCGCCCGCCAGAAGCGTGCCGAGGCTCAGCAGACCGTACAGAGCGCGGTTTCCCGCACCGACACCACCAAGGCGTTCGAAGCGTTCGAGCGTATGGAAGACAAGATCGCCAGCAAGGAAGACCGCCTGGCTGCCGAAGCTGAACTGGCCCGCGACCTGAGCATGGACGACGAGTTCGCTGCGCTCGAGGTCGAGGACGACATCGAGGACGAACTGGCTGCCCTCAAGGCCAGCCTCGGCACCTCCAGCGACAGCTGACCTGTCTGTTGACTGACACTCACGTGCCTGGTGGTGTGCCCCGGAGGCGGACCACCAGGCGGAGGTGACATGGCCGGATTGACCCTGTTACTGATCATCGTACTGGCCGCGGGGGTGCTTGCCATCTACTGGCTGCTGAACCGCTCACGCACCGAGGCAGAGAAGTCACGGTTCGAACGCGAACGGCCGCCGGTCGAGCCGCAGGAGCTGTCACCGCTGGCGCAGCCGTACAAGAACCTGCTCGGTGAGGCAGTCACCATCCAGCAGGAGGTGGCCCGCCGCGGTGAGAACGCTCCCGCCGTGCTGAAGAACGAGATCCAGTCGATGGCGCACCGCATGTTCCAGCTGGTGCAGCGCGCCCTGCCGCGTGCCCGGCATGGAACTGACCTGACTGATTTCCTGCTCAGACTGACACCTGATGACCCTGAGTACGCTTCGAACCGCGCTGAGGCAGACGAGATCGCCGCTGAGCTGGGCCGGTTCGTCGAGCAGCTGCGCCGGGTACGGGGCAAGGTTTATGGAATCCTGAGCAACGCAGCCAGCCTGCACGCAGACCGTCGCCTGCAGACCGACCTCGATGACGCCCTCGCTGACGTGCAGAGCCTGGAAGAGGCGATGAGCGAAGCAGTGCAGGAATCCGCATACCTGCCTTGAGCAGGCGTGTCACTCTGGACTGATGAAGAACCGCTTCCTGACCCTGTTCCTCCTGCCCCTGGCCCTGCTTGCGGCCTGCGCTCCGACCACTGCACCAGTTGAACGGACCGCAGCGGTCGAGCAGCTGAGCGGCAGCATCGGCTACTACCCGGCACAGGCCGGGGCGCGCTGGGAGTACCTGCCCGACCGCGCACCGGTGGACAGCCCACGGGTGATCCAGATCGTCGAGGGTCCCCGGGTCATGAACGGCCAGACGCTCATCTCCCACCTGACCCGCGGTGATGGTGCCGAGGAGCGCAAGTACCGCAGCATCGATGCTTCCGGGGTCAGGCTGCACGCCCGCAGCGTGCCGGGGGCGCAGACCAGCTTCTCGCCACCGATCCTGGAGTATCCGGCCTCGTCTCAGCTCGTACGCGGGGCGACCTGGGGTGGCACCACGACCGCCAGCACCCACTTCCCGGCAGCCCAGCCGCAGTTCCGTGATGAGGTGCAGCAGATCCGCTACCGCTACACGGTGGTCGACCGGCGCAGCGTCCGCGTGCCCGCCGGAATATTCGACGTGTACGTCATCAACCTGGTCACTGACCAGCTGGACGAGGCCGGTAACGTCAGCTCGTCACTGACGCAGGAACTGTGGTACTCGCCCTACGCCGGTGAGATCCGAACCGTCGGCGGTTACTACCTGGTGGGCCTGAACTTCACACCCGTTTATCCCTGAGACCGCGACAGCGGAAGCTCAGCTGGCCGGTGCTACAATCACCGTACTGTGACAGATTCTGCAACCGCTAAGTCCGGCAGGCGCCTCCTGGACCAGATAAGTTCGCCTGCAGACGTGAAGATTCTGGACCGGGGCCAGTTGCGTCAGCTCGCAGACGAGCTCCGCCAGGAGGTCATCCGGGTCTGTTCGATCGGCGGCGGTCACCTTGCTTCCAGTCTCGGTGCCGTCGAACTCACGGTTGCCCTGCATTACCTGTTCGACTCATCAGTCGACCGCCTGGTTTGGGACGTCGGTCACCAGACTTACGCGCACAAGATGCTCACCGGCCGGCTGGACCGCATCGAATCGATCCGCAAGCCAGGCGGCCTGGCCGGCTTCACGACCAGCAGCGAATCGCCACATGACGCGCTCACCGTCGGTCACGCCAGCACCAGTCTCGCCGCGGCGTTAGGCATGGCCCTGGCCCGCGACGCTCGCCGCCAGAACTACGACGTCATTCCGATCATCGGTGACGGTGCCCTTACCGGTGGCATGGCCCTGGCTGCACTCAACCAGATCGGCCACCTGGGGCCCCGGCTGCTGATCATCCTCAACGACAACGAGATGTCGATCAGCGAGAACGTTGGTGGTCTGAACCGCTACATGAGCCGCCTGCAGGTGCAGCCGTGGTTCCAGTGGGCGGAGGAGAGCGGCAAGGCTGCACTCGGTGGCATCTGGGAACCGCTTGGTGAACTCACCGGGCGGGCCAAGGACGCTGCCCGCCGCTTCTTCGATCCGGCCAGCGCCAACCCGTTCCACGCGATGGGCGTGCGTTACGTCGGTCCTGTCGACGGGCACGACATCGACCAGCTGCTCTACTACCTGGGTCGCATACGTCAGCTGGAAGGCCCGACGATGCTTCATATCGTCACGAAGAAGG
>CAYPKV010000129.1:0-5757 GCA_964411415.1 uncultured bacterium | reverse complement strand
AGTCTCGACCTGGAAGCAGCCGCGTTCACCGAACCACTCGCCTGCGTCGTACACGGCCTCATCGATACCGCCGGTGTCCGCGCCGGCGACCGCGTCGCCATAACCGGTCCGGGACCAATCGGGCTGCTGGCGCTGCAGCTCGCGCTGGACTCAGGTGCCACTGCCGTCATGCTCGGCACCAACCGCGACGCGGTGCGTCTGGATCTGGCCGCCAGCCTCGGTGCCAGTGGCACGCTCTGCGTCGATCAGCTGGACGACCCGGCCGGAGCCGTCGCAGACCTGATCGGTCCGCCCGATCTGGTGGTCGAATGCAGCGGCGCCGGACCGGCCGCTGACCTGCTGCTGCAGGTGGCCGGCAAGAGCGCCCGCTTCTGCCAGATGGGTCTGGTCGGCAGGCCAGTACAACTGGACCTCGATCTGATCTGCTACAAGGAACTGACCGTCACCGGCAGTAACGCCACCGTGCCGACGGCCTGGCCGCGCGCACTGCGGCTGCTGGCCAGCGGCCGCATCGACCCGCGTTCACTCATCACCCACCGTTTCGGCCTGGACGACTGGCAGGAAGCGTTCCGCGTAGCAGAAGCGAAGGAAGGTATCAAGACGCTGTTCACACCTTGACAGTCAAACCGTGAGCCGAACACGGAAAGTGTGTGTCCCGCGCTAGACTCACTCCTTGTGACTGGCAGCAGACAGAACTCCTGGCAACTCATCGCGAGCCTCAGCCTCGCAGGCACCCTGGCCGCCCTGCAGCAGACCCTGGTCGTGCCCCAGCTGCCGATAATCCCGCAGATACTCGGCGTCAGCATCGACGACGCCACCTGGCTCATCACCGTGACGCTGCTGGCAGGCGCCATCGCCACGCCGATCCTGTCACGGCTCGCCGACATGTTCGGCAAGAAGCGCATCTTCCTCCTGACGATCGGCCTCATGGCGGCCGGCTCGTTCCTGGCGGCTGCCGGCGGCCTCAACTACTGGCCGGTGCTGATCGGGCGGGCGCTGCAGGGCCTGGCAGCTGCAGCAATTCCGATCGGCATCAGCATCATGCGCGATCACCTGCCTCTGCAGCAGCTGCCCGGAGCCATCGCCATCATGAGTGCGACCATGGGCGTCGGTGCCGGCCTGGGCCTGCCGCTGTCCGGTGTGCTCTACGACAGCTTCGGCTGGTCATCGCTGTTCGTCACCACCGCTGCGGTCAGCGTCCTAGTCGTACTCGCCACGGCACGCTTCATACACGAGTCCGCGGACGTACCAGGTGGCCGTTTCGACCTGCCCGGGGCCGTGCTCCTGGCCGCTGCCCTCGGCTGCTTCCTGCTGGCCCTGTCCAAGGGTGCCAGCTGGGGCTGGGGCACGCCGCTCACCCTGGGGCTGTTCGCAGCCGCGGCAGTCACCGGGTTCATCTGGTTCCGTTACCAGCTCCGTGCTGACTCGCCACTGCTTGACCTGCGCAGCGCCAGCCGCCGGCCCATCCTGCTGACCAACCTGGCCTCCGTGCTCATCGGCTTCTCGATGTTCGTGAACATGCTCGTCACCACGCAGCAGCTGCAGCAGCCACCGGAATCCGGCGCAGGCCTGGGCCTGCCGGTCGTGCTGGCCGGCCTGGCGATGATGCCGTCAGCGTTCATGATGCTGATCATGTCGCCATTGTCCGGTCGGCTCATCAACCGCTATGGTGCCCGGCTGGTACTGGCGGCAGGAGCGGCCATCATGTCGGTGTCGTACCTGCTGCGGGTGTTCTTCCACGACACGGTACTGCTGGTGGTGCTGGGCTCAGCGGCAGTCGGTGTCGGGACCGCCCTGGCGTTCGCGGCAATGCCGGCCATCATCATGGCCAACGCTGGCCGGCACGAGACCGCCGCCGCAAACGGACTGAACTCGCTCATGCGCACGATCGGCACTTCGCTCAGCAGCGCAGCGACCGGGGCGGTCCTGGCCAGCTTCACGGTGATGGTGGGGGAGAACGTCTTCGCCAGCAGCACGGCGTTTCGTATCGTGCTGCTCGGTGCCTCGGCCGCTGCTCTGTCCGGAGCGGTGCTCGCCTGGGCCGTGCCAGCCCGGAACAACGCCTGAACCTGCAGCAGCGCGGTGCTAAGATTCACTCATGAAATTCGATTACAGCCTGCTTAAACGCCTTTCCGAGACCCCTGGCATCCCCGGTCGCGAAGACCAGGTGCGCGAACTGATCCGCGCTGAACTCGGCAAACTGGCCGCTGACGCCAGCACAGACGCGATGGGCAACCTGATCGTCCGCGTCAAAGGACCGAAGGACGCCCCGGTCGTCATGATCAGCGCGCACATGGACGAGATAGGCTTCATCGTCCGTCACATCGACGAGAAGGGTTTCATCCGCCTGCAGAACCTGGGTGGTTTCGACACCCGTAACCTGTTCGCCCGCCAGGTGACCGTGCATGGCCGCGACGGCCACAGCCGCATCGGCGTGCTGAACCCGGGTGGCAAACCGATCCACATCGCCAGCCCTGAAGAGCGCAAGAAGATCCCCGAGGTCGAAGAGTTCGTTGTCGACCTGGGCCTGCCCGCCGAGACCGTCAGCAGCGAGTTCCGCATCGGGGACATGGTCACGCTGCTGCAGCCGTTCCAGGACCTGGGCGAGGTCGTGACCGGCAAGGCGCTCGACGACCGCACCGGCTGCTGGGTGCTCATCGAAGCGCTGCGCCGTGTGAAGAAGCCGAAGGTCAGCATCGCCGCAGTGTTCAGCACCCAGGAGGAAGTCGGCCTGCGCGGTGCCGTCACCAGCGCCTTCAGCCAGGACCCTGACATCGGCATCGCGCTCGACACGACCCTTGCCGTCGACACACCCGGGACGCCGTCCCACCTCGCAGTGACCAGGCTTGGTGATGGCGTCGCCATCAAGGTCAGCGACTCCTCAGCCATCAGCAACGGCTGGCTGGTCGACGCCATGGCCGACCTTGCAGCAGAGAAGGACATCCCTTACCAGCTCGAAGTGCTGCCCCGCGGTGGCACCGACGCCGGTGCGATCCAGCGCAGCCGCAGCGGAGTCGCCAGCGTCACCCTGTCCAACCCGTCACGCTACGTGCACACTGTGACCGAGATGAACGCCAAGAGTGACCTCGAAGCTGCCGTCAGGCTGCTGGTCGCTTTCCTGGAGTCGGACAGCTACAGGCGTTCGCCGGCTTCTTAAGCGCGGCTCAACCGGATGACCTGACCGTCCTCGTGGTCAGTCACCAGCCAGATCGAACCGTCCCCGGCCAGCTGTACGTCACGTACGCGCTGGCCGATTCTTATGACTTCGGTCTCCGTCACCTTGCCGCCGCTGACGCTCTGCCGCACGATGCCCTCAGTCATCAGACCGCCCGTCAGCAGGTCACCACGCCACTCCGGGAACTCAGGCCCGGTCACCACCGCGAGTCCCGACGGTGCGACGGTATCAGCGAAGTCGTGAACGGCGGGGATGGTGCCCGGGTACTCCCGGCCCGCGCCGACCCGGGCGCCTGAGTAGTCAGCACCGGCCGTGGCGAGCGGCCAGCCGTAGTTGCCACCCGGGCGGATCAGGTTGAGCTCGTCGCCACCAAGCGGACCGTGCTCGTTCTCCCACAGCTCACCCGTCTCAGGATGGAACACCAGACCCTGCGAGTTGCGGTGCCCGTACGAGTACACGAACGGATCAGCGTCACGGTCCGCCTGGAACGGGTTGTCAGACGGCACGCTGCCGTCCCGGTTCATGCGCAGCACCTTGCCGGCCTGGTCACCGCGGTTCTGGGCGCGGTTCATGTTGCGGCGGTCACCGACCGTTATGAACAGTTTCCCGTCCGCCGGATCGAACGCCATGCGGCCACCGAAGTGCAGGCTGCTGGAATCCTGGTCTTCCCGCTTCATCGTGAAGATGTTCGTGACTGACTCGAGGCGTGGCGCCGAACCGGTCACCAGCACGGCCCGGTCGATCGCAAGAGCGGCACCGGCGTCGGTCGGCTTCGCGTAACTCAGGTAAATGTAACGGTTACGGCTGAACTCCGGGTCGAGTTTCACGTCGAACAGGCCGGACTGGCTGCCGCTGTCACCATGGAAGCGGAACACCGGAGCGACTCCTTCCAGCGGCTCTGAAAGCACGTGATCGGCTCCGGCGACCCGAACCCGGCCATGATCACGTTCAGTGACGATGAAACCACCGGCGGGCAGCAGGGCGATCGCCCACGGGTGATGAAGGCCGGTCGCGACCGTCTCGGCCTGAAGTGTCAGTCTGTCAGTCTGGATGTTCACGCAGTTTCCCTCACTCACGCAGTACCTCCCGCAGTTCACGGGCAGGTTCAAGTCCGGTCTCTTCAAGCAGCAGTTTCCTGAAGCCGTCGAGGCGCAGGCGGGCGGCGTTGCGCCGGCCCAGGCTGACGAGCAGCTGCAGCAACTGCAGCAGGGCTTCTTCATGCAGCGGATCGAGCTCCAGTATCCGCTCCAGCAGCGGCAGCGCCGCGGCAGGCCTCACGCCCGCAGCGCTGCGGAGCAGCTCCTGCGTCACCTGATTATGCAGGTTCGTGCGGTAAGCGGACAGTACCGGTGAATCAAGTTCCGGCACCAGCGGCCCCGGGTACAGCTCCAGCAGCTTCGGTCCGTCTGCTGACTTAAGGGCCTCCTGCAGCCTGTGCAGGTCGGTGTCGGTACGGGTCAGGGCGCCATCAACGAAGAAGGTGGCCTGACCCCACGGCTCCAGCGCCCGCCGCATGGAGTGCATCTGCACGTTCAGGTTGTTCATCGTCTTCTCGGCCGTAGCCTCGGGCCACACCTCTGCTGCTATCTGCTCGCGGTTCAGGCCCAGTGCCAGCAGCGTCAGGATCTGCTGCTGACGGGCGGTCAGCTGCACTTCGCTGCCGAGCAGCTTCACCGTGAAACCGCCGAGCAGGGTCAGCTGCAGCGGCGGTATCTCTGAACGCCGCAGCCTGATCGCCTCCTCCCAGCCGGATTCGAGCAGTTCAGCGAGGGGCCAGGCGCGGGCCAGTTCAGGCCGGTCCCGTGGCAGGGAGCCCAGGGGCAGGTGGGTGTAGCGGACGAGGCTGGCCGGGCGGGTACTGAGGGTGAGCAGGGTGTCCAGTTCAGTCTCGTCACCGAGTATGAGGTAACGGGCCGCATGCCAGTGCTGCCGGAACTCACGGTTCGGGAAGCCGTCCCGCGCGAGCTCCAGAAGCCGCTCCGCCTCAGCCTGCCGCCCGGTCGCCCGGTGCCACAGGGCGAGTTCCATGTGAACGAACGGTCCGGGTTCCAGACCCGCCGTTATACGCCCTGGTGTCTCCAGGTCTCCAATCAGCCGGCACGTGCGGAGCCAGAGGGCACTGACGCGCTCAGCTGTGGCGTTCTGCTCCCAGCGGCGGGCCCGCGCCAGCAGGCTGGGGAAAGCCTGCAGGTCACGGTCCATGTAGACGAGCAGTATCTCGGCCCACAGCCGCCAGAACGGAGTGCCGATCCGGAACGCTTCTTCAGCTGCGGCGCGGGCCCGCTCGGCCTGCAGTTCGTACATGCTGTGGATGGCGAGGTTGCACAGCACCTGAGCCCGTGCCCCAACCGGCAGGCTGCTGTTCGCCGCCAGCTCCGCAAGGGCCTCGATGGCCGCCACGGCGTCACCGGTCAGTTCATAGCCGATGGTGGCTGCGTTCACCTGTGCGCTGGCTTCCAGAGCCCGGGCTTCAGCACTGTCGACCTGGCCCACGAGTTCAGCAGCCCTGTCCAGTGCCAGCAGAGCCTCCTCGAAGCGGGCAGCGTTACCGAGCACAGCGGCCCGGTTCACGTCGCAGTCGA
>CAYPKV010000128.1:0-5762 GCA_964411415.1 uncultured bacterium | reverse complement strand
CACCGCGAGGGTCAGCACCAGCAGCGGCAGCGTGATGCTGAAGAAGCGCCGCAGTGGCGAAGCACCGTCGACCTGGGCCGCTTCGTACAGTTCTTTCGGGATGGTCGTCAGCCCGGCCATGATCAGCAGCGCCATGAACGGGGTGGTCTTCCAGACGTCGATCATCACCATGCTCGGTATCTGCAGTGCCGCGGTCTGAAAGAAAGCGAAGTTGCCGTCTGACAGCCCCAGGTCATAGAGCAGGGTGTTGAAGAAGCCGATGCGGTTCGGCTGCAGCATCCACTCCCAGATCCGTGCCGACACGACCGTGATGATCGCCCACGGAACGAGCATCGCGGCACGCATGATGCCGCGGCCCCTGAAGTTGCTGACGAGCACCAGCGCGATGAGCATGCCCAGGACCGTCTCGAGCGTCACCGAACTGACCGTGAACACCAGGGTGTCCCAGATGGAACGGATGAACGCCGGCGTACTGGCACCCAGCACGTAATTCCGGCCGAACAGCCGGAAGGTGGTGACTGCGTCGAAGGTGAGTTCCGTGTCCAGGGTCCGCAGGAACAGGCGCGGGTTCTGCAGGACGACGTTGCCCGCCTCGTCCCGGCGCACCTCACCGGTGGCGTTATCGACCACTGGCGGGATCTCCCGGATGGTCATGCTGAGCAGGCGGCGGTAGTTCTCGAGGCCGACGTACCTCGTCTCGGTGGCACTCGCGAACCGTTCGTCGGTGAAGCTTGAGTAAAAGACGCGGGATAACGGATATATGGCGATAAGAAGGATGATGAGGAACGACGGCAGCAGCAGGAGCAGTGCGTTCCTCTCCTCGCGGCGGGCGAGTCTCGATATGCCGCCCGGCCGCGCCTGTCGCTGGTCAGTCACTGACGGTTCCTGCCTCCTTCGCGCAGACCGGCTGCGCAGTTCAGTTACAGGCGGGCCCAGGGGCAGGCGGGTCTGCCGCTGCTGCTCCTGAGCCCGTTACGTACGGTGGCGGCCCGTCAGTAAGTGACTGCGGGCCGCCGGTTGCTGTGGATCAGGGAGCGCCGACTTCGAAGCCGGTCATATCCATGAGGTCGAGCTCGAGGAGGGCCAGTGCGGTGCCGGCGTCTTCCTCACCGTTCAGGACTCCGTAGACGGAGCGGTAGAAGGCCTGGCTCACCGCGGCGTACTGCGGGGCGGTGGCGGTCGAAGGACGGGCAACGGCGTTGATGAACACGTCGTAGAGGCTGCCGAAGAACGGCACGGCTTCGAGGACGTCCTCATCCTCGTACAGGGCCATGATCGTCGGGTTCAGGCTGCCTTCCACGGCACGGATCTTCTGCTCGTCGTAGCTGGCCATGAACAGCGCCACATCAGCAGCGAGTTCAGGGTTGTTGCTGTAAGCGCTGACGCCGAGCTGCCAGCCGCCGAGGGTCGCAGCGGGTGCGCCGTCCTCGGTGCCGGGCAGCGGCGACACGTCGAACTTGCCGGCGATGGCGCTGCCTTCAGCGTGACCGAGCGAGTAGGCGTAGGGCCAGTTGCGCATGAACAGCACGTTGCCGGACTCGAAGGCGTTGCGGGCCGGATCCTCATCCATGCCAAGCACGCCGGTCGGGCTGATGCGGCCGATCATGCTGGCCATCTGGTCGATGATCTCGACCGCGGCACTGTTGTTGATGGTGATGATGCCGTCAGGGCTGATGATGCTGCCACCACCGGCCGAAGCGACCCATTCGAGAGCGTTGCAGGTGAGGCCTTCATAGGCGTTGCCCTGGAAGACGTAGCCCCAGAAGTCGCTGTTGCCTTCGGCGCGTTCGCCGGCCTGGACGGTCGTGGCCATCTCGTCGAGCTCAGCCCAGGTGGTGGGCGGGCCGTCGTAACCGTACTTCTCGAGCAGGTCCGTGCGGTAGTAAAGCAGGCCCGCGTCAGTGAACCAGGGGATGGCTACGAGTTTGCCGTCGACCGTGTTGTTCTCGATGATCGCCGGGAAGTGCTGGTCAGCCACCTCGGCGGCACCGTACTCGTAAAGGTCAACGAAGTGCTCAGCCAGGTCACCGGGCCAGATGACGTCAATCTGATAGACGTCGACTTCTGATGAGCGGGCCTGGAAGAACTGCAGGTACAGGCCGAGACGGTCGTCGGCCATGTCCGGGGTGTCGAGCACGTTGATCGTGACACCGGGGTTGAGGTCCATGTAGCGCTGGGCGGCGGCCTGGGCCAGTTCGAGCTCCTGACCGACCGCGCCTGCGGCGACCGTGATGGTCTGCGCGGAGCCGGCCGACAGGACGAGCGCACCTCCGAGCAGCGCTGCCAGAACGTGTTTCTTTGCCATAGCTTTCCCCTCTCTGTGCGTGCCAGCCGTACCGGCGTCCCGGAACAGGGCAGCAGTGCCCGTCCGGGGGTGCCGGCAGCGACCGGCTGCTGACAGACTGCACGGCCTGACAAACGGGCCGGTACAACAGACCGGAACCAGGGCCTTGTACGCTCAAGACCCCCTGCCCGGACGTGCAATCTGATAGCCGGACTCTAGCACAGTGGGTCAGACAA
This sequence comes from uncultured bacterium, assembly GCA_964411415.1. Lineage (GTDB taxonomy): Bacteria > Deinococcota > Deinococci > Deinococcales > Trueperaceae > CALDPK01. The sequence continues at coordinate 3,242 of CAYPKV010000128.1, read as the reverse complement.
TCTGTCAGCTGTACATAGGAGTGACGTTGCGGAAAATTGTGGTCGGTGCTACTGTTCAGAGCATGAAAAACACCACAAGGTTGTCGTCGGTACTCCGACTTGGTGCAACCGCCGCGGCACTCGCCGTGGCAGGCACCGTACTGGCCCAGGAGCGCCTTGCGCCCATCGAACTGCTCACCACCACCGAGGCTTACGACCCGATCCGCTACGAATCGGCCTTCATCGTGGCCGAAGCGTGGCGTGAACTGGGCTTCGAGGTCAACGTCCGGCCGACAGAGTTCAACACGCTGCTCGCCCAGTTCTACGACGAGCAGGACTTCGACGCTGCCGTAGTCGGCTGGTCCGGCCGTGTCGACCGCCTGGACCCGCAGCACTTCCTGGCCACGCTCGACTCCCGTCAGAGCCAGCTGGGCGCCAACAACCCGGGCGGTTACAACAACCCCGAGTACGACGCCCTGTTCGACGCTCAGTCCCGCGAGTTCGACACCGCTGCCCGTCAGGCGATCGTGCATGAGATGCAGGAAGTGTCAGCCTCCGACGCTCCGCTCGTCGTCCTCTACCACCGTGACGAGGTCGTCGCCTACAACACCGCCACCTTCACTGACTACGTGACCATGGCCGGTGAAGCGCTCTACAACGAGTGGACCCCCATGGAAGTCACTCCGCTGACCGACGCCACCGCGCTGCGTATCGGTTCACCGCAGGAGCCGGACAACCTCAACCCCGTCTCCAGCACCTCGGTGTGGGGCTGGAAGTGGATGCGCATGTACTACGACAAGCTCGTGCGCCTCAGCCCGGACATCGAGCCGATCCCGTGGATGGCCGAGAGCATCGAAGCTGTCGACGACGTGACCGTTGACGTCGTCCTGCGTGCCGGTCAGACCTGGCATGACGGTGAGCCCGTCACTGCCCAGGACGTCAAGTTCACCTACGATTACTACGCTGCTCAGGACTACGCCTACTTCAACGCCTTCATCGCCCAGATCGAGTCCGTCGAAGTAACCGGCGACAACACCGTGCGCTTCAACCTGAGCGAACCGTTCGCTCCGCTCGTCACCGTCACCTTCTCGCAGATCCCGATCCTGCCTGAGCACATCTGGTCCGGCATCGAGAACGCTGGCGACCTGACCCCGGCCAACACCCCGACCGTCGGCTCCGGTCCGTTCATTTACGACCGCTACGACCGCGGCGAGTTCATGCGCCTCGTCAAGAACGAGAACCACTTCATGGCTGACGAGATCAACGTCGACGCCATCGAGATGACCGTCTACGCCGACGCTGAAGGCGTGTTCACCGGCCTTATCACCGGCGAGATCGACTTCACCGCCTGGCGCCTCGAGCCCGGCCAGATCCCCCTGGCTGAAGGCAACAGCGACCTGACCGTCGTCAGTGTCCCTGACTTCGGTTACTACCACCTGACCTGGAACCTGCGCCGCGCTCCGTTCGACGACGTCGCAGCCCGCCGCGCCCTGGCCCACGCTGTCGACCAGGAGCGCATGGTCAACGTGCTGCTCGACGGCCGCGGCGAGATCGGCAGCAGCGTCGTTGCCCCGGTCAACGCCTTCTGGCACAACCCCTTCGTCGAACGGTTCGACTTCGATCTCGAACTGGCCCGCGAACTGCTTGCAGAAGCCGGCTACAGCTGGGACGCCGAGGGCCGCATCCAGCGCTGAGCGCTGACATGCTGCACTGAAATATGCATCAACCGGGCCGGGTGGTTCAGTTCAGGACCCCCGGCTCGAGCTTTGGCTGAAGCAGCTACTGACTGGAGTTGAGCCCACTGAAGCAGAACCGGAGTTCCGATGCCTAGCCGCTCATACGTGCTGAAAAGGGCACTGCAGGCTCTCGGCACGCTGTTCATAATCGTCACCCTGCTGTTCTTCCTGTTCCGGCTGGGCCTGCCGGACCCGACCGCAGCCCTGGTCACCCAGGGGTTCAGTCCCGAAGACCGCGCCGTGCTGCGCGAGAAGTTCGGACTGGACCGGCCGCTGCTGGAACAGTACGTTCTTTACCTGTGGAACGTCGTCCAGGGTGATTTCGGCACGTCCTTCTACTACAACGCTCCCGTTGCAGACATCATCTGGGAGAAGTTCGGCAACACGATGGTGCTGATGGTCATCGCCATCCTAGTCGCCTACGGCCTGGGCATACCCCTGGGCGCCTGGCTGTCGTGGCGTCGTGGCAAACCGGCTGACACGATCGGCATCATCCTGGGCCTGATGTTCAGGTCCGCACCGATGTTCTGGACCGGCATGATCGCGGTACTCATATTCGGTGTCGCCCTGGGCTGGCTGCCGACGTCGGGCATGCGGACACTGCCGTACGAAGCGGCAGGGTTCTTCGACAAGATAATGACCCTGGACTTCCTGCAGCACCTGATAATGCCGTCGCTCGTCATCGCCCTGTTCTACCTGGGCTCGCCCCTGCTGATCATGCGCAACACGATGCTCGAGGTGTACGGCGAGGACTTCATCGAGATGGCCCGCGCCAAAGGCCTGACCGAGCGGAACATCCTCTACCGGCACGCCGCCCGCAACGCACTTCTGCCCGTCATCACCCAGCTGGCCGTCACCATCGGCCTCGCCGCAGGCGGGCAGGTGGTCGTCGAGGTCGTCTTCAGCTGGCCTGGCCTGGGCCGTGAGGTGCTGCAGGCGGTGCGCGCTTCTGATTTCCCGCTGGCGCAGGCAACGTTCCTGCTGCTGGCCGTCATGGTGATCGTGATGAACTTCCTGGCTGACATGGTTTACGGCGTGCTCGACCCGCGGGTGAAGCTCGAATGAAGCGCATCCTTCCCGCACTCAGGCTCGTCGCAGCCGATCCGCTCGCCATGACCGGCGCGGTCATCGTACTGGCCGTCATCGCCATGGCCCTGTTCGCACCGCTCATCGCCACCCATGACCCGTGGGAGATCGCCGAGGAGGAAGAAGCTTCCGTACTCACGTTCGATGGCAGCGCCTGGCGGCTCAACGCTGCACTGGGCACGCTGGCCCTCTCAGGCATCGCCAGCAGTGACGACGCCACCCTCGTAGTCGGCCGTGAAGGCAGCGCCTGGCTCCGACAGGACGGCCGCTGGACAGCAGCAGACCTGCCCGTTGAAGCCGACCTTAACGACGTCAGCGTTGATGCTGACGGCAACTGGCTGGCCGTCGGCAACGCCGGTCTGGCTGCCCTGCGGCCCGCTGGAGCTGACGAATGGCAGCTGCTAGATACCGGCACAAGTGCAGACCTGACCGGCGCCGCCT
>CAYPKV010000127.1:0-5796 GCA_964411415.1 uncultured bacterium | reverse complement strand
CTGCGCTCAACGAGTCTGACGGCGAGACCCGGTCGGGTACAGGCCAGCGGTATACCCGGCAGGCCCACCCCGGAGCCGAGGTCCAGGACAGTGCCCGCCGCCGGCAGCAGTTCGTCGATGAGTTCGCCATAGAGCAGCGCGTCAGCGAGAAGCGAATCCCAGTCCTTCAGCGCCGCCGGCGACACCAGGTCAAGCGTCCGGTGGTACTCCCTGACCAGAGCGCCGTACCGGTCAAGCGCGGCCGTGTTCAACGCGGACCGGCAGGCTGGCGGTGCTGCCGCAGATGGATCAGCAGGGCGGTGACGTCGCTGTCGCGCACGCCCCGCAGCCGGCTGGCTGCACCCAGGTTCGCCGGGCGGGCGTTCTGCAGTCGCTCAAGCCCTTCGCCGCTAAGGCTCGGGACGACGGAGTAATCGACTCCGCTCAGGCTCAGATGTTCGAACTCACTGCGCTGTTCGAGATGGCGCTGACTGCGTTCGATGTATGCCTCGTAGCGGATGCGGATCTCGAGCCGGGCGACCTCGTCAGCGGTCAGTCCCACAGGATCAGCACCTGCGGCTGACAGCGCCGAGTGGTAGTCCTGACCGGGCCGGCACAGGACGGTTGTCAGTGGCGTACCGCCGAGCCGCAGCCGGCTCAGGCGCTCCGCCTCTGCCCCGACCCGTTCCTCACTTGCCCGCACCTGTTCCGCGACATCCGCTGAGACGAGTCCCCACTCAACGCCGACAGGCACGAGCCGGGCAAGCGCGTTGTCCTGCCGGTGCAGCAGCCGGTGCTCGTTGCGTGACGTCAGCATCCGGTACGGCTCATCAAGGCCCCAACGCACGAGTTCATCGAGCAGCACACCGATGTAGCCCTGATCGCGCCGCAGCGTTACCGGCTCCTGTCCAAGTGCGAAACGGGCGGCGTTGACTCCGGCGATGAAGCCCTGCACCGCCGCCTCCTCGTAACCGCTCGTGCCGTTTATCTGACCGGCGCTGAACAGACCGCGCAGGCGACGCGACATGAGGCTGACGTCCAGCTGGCGTGAATCGATGGTGTCGTACTCGACCGAGTAGGCGTAACGCTGGATACGCGCGTGCTCCATGCCAGGCAGCGTACGGATGAGGTCATCCTGCAGGAGCGGCGGCAGGCCGGTCGAGAAGCCCTGCAGGTACAGCTCGCTCGTGTCGGTTCCGTCCGGTTCAACGAACAGCAGGTGCCGGTCCTTGTCCCGGAAACGGACGATCTTGTCCTCGATTGACGGGCAGTAGCGCGGGTAAGCCCCATCGGCGTTGCCGCTGTAGTTCGGCGAGCTGTCCAGGTTCTGTTCGATCAGCCGGTGTGTTTCTTCGGTCGTATGGGTCAGCCAGGTCGGGCTGCTCAGCGCCCGCGGACCGGGTGTTCCGGTGAACGAACCAGCTGGATCGTCAGCCGGAACTTCCTGCATGACAGTCAGGTCGACACTGTCCGCACGTATACGGGGTGGGGTACCTGTGCTGAAGCGGCGCAGGCTGTGTCCGGTCGCCCGCAGGCTGGCTGACAGGTGCCGGGCCGGCGCTTCACCCTGCCGGCCGGCCTCACGGCTGCGGTTGCCGAACCACACGACCCCCGCCAGGAACGTGCCGGTGCACAGGACCACCGCAGGAGCACGCAGTACCCGGCCATCGGCCAGGGTCACGCCTTCCAGGCGGCCGTCCGAACTGAGCAGTTCGACCACTTCGCCGGTCACGGTCTCGATACCGCTGTGACTGTTCAGCAGATCCTGGGCAGCCCAGGCGTAGGCGTCCCTGTCGTTCTGCACCCGCAGTGACCGCACGGCCGGGCCGCGGCTGGCGTTGAGCACGCGCGTGTTTATCGCCGTGGCATCGGCCAGTCTGGGCATCACGCCACCGAGCGCCTGCAGTTCGAACACCATCTGTGACTTGCCGGGGCCACCGACTGCAGGGTTGCAGGGCATTACCCCGATGCGGGCCGGGTTGTGCACCACCAGCGCGACATCGGTACCAAGCGTCGCAGCAGCCCAGGCCGCTTCGATGCCCGCATGTCCTCCACCAACGACGATGACTCCGTAGTTCCTGTCCATTCCGGACACCACTTTAGCGCCCGGAGCGCCTGCCGGTCGTAGGCCGGGGTCCGGGACCGCAGTGGGGCGTCGCATCTGATAGACTTCCCGGACAACGGACCAGACAGGCTGGACCGGGGACCTTCGTCTACCGGCTGGCCCGTCCAGCGTCCGTCGAAGAAAGAGACTGGTTCGATGCTCGACTCCGACAAGGCAATTTGGGATGAGCTGCTTACGCATCTGCGTTCCCAGCTGAGCGAACGGGACTTCAAGACCTGGTTCAGCCAGGTTCGCCCCGTCGGCATCCAGCAGGGAGCGTTCGTGATCGGTGTCACGGGCACGTTCGCGCGGGACTGGATCCGCGACAACTTCATGCCGCAGATCGAAGCGGGCCTCAGGCAGCTCGGAGCGGAAACCCCCAAGGTCGGCCTCCAGGTGCTGCCACTTGAGGAAGCCCGTCAGCAGGACATCTTCTCGCTGGCGGAAGAAGACGCGGCACCGCGGCCAGAGGTGCAGTCCCGGGCCCGGCTGAACGCCAAGTACCGCTTCGAAAGCTTCGTCGTCGGCAGCAACAACAACCTCGCGCATGCTGCCGCCCAGGCGATCTCCGAACGGCCAGGTCAGACGTACAACCCCCTGTTCCTCTACGGTGAAGCAGGCCTCGGCAAGACCCACCTGATGCATGCCGTCGGTCATGCGGTCGCTGAGCGCTACCCGGAGCTGGCGATCGAGTACGTCACGACTGAGACATTCACTAACGACCTGATCAACGCCATCCGCAGCAAGGACACGAACTCGTTCCGCGACCGTTACCGCTCCGTCGACGTGCTGCTTGTAGACGACGTTCAGTTCATCGCCGGCAAGGAACAGACCCAGGAAGAGTTCTTCCACACGTTCAACTCGCTTTACGAAGCCGGCAAGCAGATCATCCTGTCAAGCGACCGGCCCCCGAAGAACATCCCCACACTTGAGAACCGGCTGCGCAGCCGGTTCGAGTGGGGTCTGATCACCGACATCCAGCCGCCAGAGTTCGAGACCCGGGTGGCCATCCTGGAACAGAACGCCCAGTTCCGTAAGGTCAGCCTGCCCACCGACGTGGCCGAGTACATCGCCCGGAGGGCAACATCCAACATCCGGGAGCTCGAAGGTGCGCTCGTGCGCGTGATCGTCTTCGCCAGCATGAACGGCAGCACCATCTCGGTCGAGACCGCAGCTGAAGCGCTTTCAGACGTGTTCGAGAAGACCGAGACCGTGCTGACCATGGACGAGATACTGCGCACCATCGGCCAGGCGTTCGGCATCGACGTCAGGGAGCTGCGCTCGAAGGGCCGCCGCCAGGAGCTGGTGCTGCCACGTCAGCTGGCCATGTACCTCATACGTGAACTGACCAGCCACTCGTTCCCGGAGATCGGCCAGTTCTTCTCCGGCCGGGACCACTCCACCGTGATGTACTCCATCAACAAGATCACCCAGCAGCTGCAGGAAGATGACGACCTGAAGCGCCGGGAACGCGAGATCAGGCAGACACTCGGCGTCTAGTCGCGTACTTTTAATCCACAGGCTCACCCGCCCCGGAACTTCGCCTCACCAGATGCGTTTCCGGGGCATTTTCATGGCTTCAGGCAGATGCCGTCAGGGACGGCATCCCCGGTTTCATCAACAACAGAAACGCCGTCCAGGACGCGATTGTGGACAAACTGGCCAGCAAGCTGTGGACAAGCTGGGGATGGGCCTGTGCACAGCGCAACAGTTCCCGCCGGCTGTGGAAAGCTGTGGATGACCAACACGGTTATCCACAGGTAAGCCCCAGTTATCCCCAGCCTGTTCCACATGGAAAACAGCGTCAGCCATCGCACGAAACCGGCTTATCCCCAGTTTCCACAGGCCCTACTACTAGCCTTGAAGACTTTTGCCAGAAAGTGATTTTCAGCCGCCTGTCGGCGGCCGGCCAAAAACAGCAGCGGTAACCATTTCCGCCGCCCGGGTCCTGGCACTAGTCGCTGCCGGAACCTGCAGGTCGGGGTATGCTTCACAGCAATGAAGGTGCACGTTTCAACTAAGACCCTGGCAACCGCCCTTGCGCATCTGGAACGGATCATCCCCGCGCGCAGCAGCAACCCGGGCCTGAGTTCACTGCTCGTCAGGATCACGCAGGAACAGGTGATCCTGAGCGGCACCAACCTCGAGATGGACCTGGAAGCCTTCCTCCCGTCTGACGCCAGCGGTGAAGGTGTGTGGGCCGTTCCGGCCCAGGTATTCGGACAGGTCGTCCGGGCCCTGCCCGCCGAGACCGTAGACCTGTCGTTCGATGAACGTGAGGTCCGGATCGTGTCCGGCAGCTTCGATACGAAGCTGCAGCTCACTGATCCATCCCAGACACCGCAGCTGAGCTTCCCGGACACCTTCCCTGGCAGCCTGGACAGCGGTGTGCTGGCGCGCGTCCTCGGCAACGTCCGTTATGCCGCGGCCGTGAACGACTACCAGGCAGTGTTCCGCGGTATCCGCCTCGAACTTCATGAAGGTCACACGCGCGCTGTCGCCAGCGACGGTTTCCGTCTGGCCTGGTCACACGAGGACGTCTCGAGCGGTCTGGACAGCAACATGATCCTGCCGGCCCGGGCTGTTGATGAGATCGGCAGGCTGCTTGACGACAGCGGACCGGTCGGACTCGCCCTGGGCGAAGGACAGCTGTCGCTGCAGAACTCCCATTACCGTATGAACGTCAAGCTGATGGAAGGAGAGTTCCCGGATTACAACCGGATCATCCCCAAGGCGGTCGCACTTGAAGTCGTGATGCCATCGGGAGACCTGCAGCAGGCCGTCGGCCGGGTGGCGGTGCTGGCCGACCCGGGCAGCAACAACCGGATCGACCTCTACCTCGACTCGGACAGCGCTGTCATCACAAGCGAAGGTGCTTTCGGTGGCGCACGCGAGTCCGTGTCCATCAGCCAGAGCAACGACGGTGGACCACTGGCACTGTCGTTCAACGCGCGTTACGTGCTCGAGGCGATCAAACCACTCACGGGTGACGTGCAGATCAGCTTCTCCGGTGTGACCACTCCCACCATCATCAGAGGAATCGCCGATCCTGGCTACCTGGCCATGATCGTGCCACTCAAGACCGCTGCAGACTGAGCCAGCGTGCCAGTCAGGGCGGGGCAGGCGGAGGAACAACCATGACAAGAATCGAATCTGTCCAGGCGCTGGAACAGCTGGACTCCCGTGGCAACCCGACAGTCGGTGCCACCGTCCGGCTTGAGAGCGGCTTCCTGGGCCATGCACTCGTGCCTTCAGGCGCTTCCACCGGTGCCCACGAGGCCGTGGAACTGCGTGACGGCGGCGACCGCTTCGGCGGCAAAGGCGTCAGCACGGCAGTCGCCAACATCAACGGTGAGATAGCAGCCGTCCTGGAAGGCCAGGACGCCGCAGAACAGTTCGAGCTGGACCGGGTCCTGCTTGAGCTGGACGGCACCCCCAACAAGTCCCGGCTCGGTGCCAACGCCCTGCTGGCCGTGTCACTCGCAGCGGCACGCGCCACTGCAGAGACGCTGGGCCTGCCGCTCTACCGCTACCTGGGTGGCGTGAGCGCGCGGGTACTGCCCGTGCCGATGATGAACGTCATCAACGGTGGCGCCCACGCGGACAACAACGTCGACATGCAGGAGTTCATGCTCGCCCCGGTCGGTTTCAGCAGGTTCAGCGACGCGCTCCGCGCCGGTACCGAGACGTTCCACAGCCTGCGTAAGGTGCTG
>CAYPKV010000126.1:4168-5804 GCA_964411415.1 uncultured bacterium | reverse complement strand
GCCTGCGCTACTGCCGGCTGAACGGTCAGAAGACCGCTGCTGTCGTCAACGTGCACGAGTCGACCATCGCCCGTGAAGCTGACGTGGTCTGGCGGCTGCTCGTCGGACCTGAGATCGGTGTGGCTTCCACCAAGGCGTTCACGGGCCAGCTGGCAGTCCTGGCCTGCCTGGCGCTGGACGCTGCACGCAGCCGCGGCATGCTCGCCGCCGGTGAGGAACGGCGGCTCGTTGCCGCACTGGCCTCGGTACCCAGGCTGCTGGCAGCGGCGCTGCAGACGGAAGCGGACGTCCAGCGCATCGCCCGCCAGCTTGCGGAAGCGCACAGCGTCCTGTACCTCGGCCGTGGTCCGTCCCACGCCATCGCCCTTGAAGGCGCGCTGAAACTGAAGGAGCTGTCTTACATCCACGCCGAGGGCTACCCGGCCGGTGAACTCAAACACGGGCCGATCGCGCTTGTGGACGGCAGGACGCCGGTCATCGCGGTGGCACCGGGTGACAGCCTGTTCGCCAAGACCATGTCGAACATCCAGGAAGTGGTTGCCCGCGGCGGCAACGTGATCGCCATAACCGACAGCACCGGCAGCCGGCAGCTGCAGGGGCTGGTTCGTGACTGCATCGTGCTGCCTGACAGCGACCCGTTCGTGCAGCCCATCATCAGCGCCGTGCCGGTGCAGCTGCTGGCGTACCACACGGCCGTGCACATGGGCACGGACGTCGATCAGCCCCGCAACCTGGCCAAGAGCGTGACTGTCGAGTAGCGTCACCTTCAGGCGGGCTCATGAGCCGCAGTTACAATCGGAGCCGGAGGTCGCTTCCCCTGACCGGGAGCTGTTGATTTGACCAAGGAATGGTTCCTGCCGATCGTCACCGCGGCCATCATCGCCGTCGGTTTCGTCACCCTTAACTCAGCAGCCTCGCCGGCGCTGGTACAGGCTCAGCTGGTCTCGCTCGCCCTGGGCTGCGCAGCTGTTGCCGTAGTGATGATCCTGGGCCGGCAGCGCTTCATGCAGCTGGCACCGGCGGGTTACGTGCTGTCGATCGTCCTGCTCATCCTGACGATGTTCATCGGCCAGGAAGTCAACAACGCCCGCTCCTGGCTCAAGCTGGGACCGCTGCCGGCGTTCCAGCCTTCAGAGATCGCCAAGATCGCGCTGATCCTGGCGCTCGCCCAGGCGCTGCACAACCGGCCACTGGGCAGTTTCACCAGTTACTTACGGCCACTCGCCCTGATCGCCGTACCGACCGCGATCGTCTTCCTCGAGCCGGACTTCGGTGGCACCCTGATCCTGGGCATCATCGGTGTCGGCATGATCCTGGTGCGCGGCGTGCCGTGGAAGCAGCTGGTCATAGCCGTCGCGCTCGTCGGCGTGCTCGTCCCCACGGTCGTCTGGCCGCGCCTGGCGCCCTACCAGCAGCAGCGGCTGCTGACCTTCCTTGATCCGGCTGCCGATCCGCTCGGCAGCGGCTACCAGGTGATGCAGGCCCGCATCGCCATCGGCTCCGGCGGGCTGCTGGGCAAAGGTTACCGCCAGGGGACCCAGTCACAGCTCGGCTTCATCCCGGAACAGCACAACGACTTCATCTTCCCGGTACTGGCCGAAGAAGGCGGCCTGCTGGCCGGCCTGGTCCTGCTGTC
>CAYPKV010000126.1:0-4068 GCA_964411415.1 uncultured bacterium | reverse complement strand
GCCCGGCGCAGGAACTCGCGTCCTTCACCAAGCTGCGGGTCGTACCAGTCACGGCCACCTGAGCGGATCACCCAGGTCGCCTTCAGGTTACCGGTGCTCTCGGCTTCGACCATGGCCGCGCCACTGCGGGAACCGCAGTACCACAGGGCATCCACATCGTCATGCTGAGCGAGCACCCGGGCCAGTTCATCACGGTTGCCGCTGATCAGGTTGACGGTGCCGGCCGGCACGTCACTGGTGTCGAGCAGCTGGTAGAGCGGAGCCATGATGGCTGCCCGTGGTGAGGACGGAACTGCGATGACCCGGTTGCCCAGCGCGATGGCCGGCAGGATCAGGCTCAGCAGACCGAGCAGCGGCTGTTCGGTCGGGGCGATGAGGCCCATGACACCCCACGGTTCGTTCATCGCGAGGGTGACGTTGCGTGAAGGCGTGGCATGGACCTGGCCGTCGTACTTGTCTGCCCAGGCGGCGTACGTGTATATGCGCCGGATGCTGGCGTCGACTTCCCTGGCACCACGCTGCTCACCCGTGTCGTCCAGGCGGTCGATGACCGCTGCGATCTCCCCGGCCCGGACGCTGAGGTTCTCCGCCAGGTAGTACAGCACCTGAGCACGGTTGTGGGCCGTGGCCGTGCTCCAGCCGCTGGCCCTGCGCGCCGCCTCAACGGCGTTACGGACGTCCTTGCGGTTACCAAGGCCGACCTCGCCCAGGAACACGCCCGCCTCACTGGTGATGGCGTAGCTGTAACCGCTGTCCGGCCGCACCTGCCGTCCCCCGATGTACAGCTTCGGGGTGGTGTCGATGGCCGGCACTGCCGGCTGGGCATGCTGTTCACGGGCAGGCTGAACGGGTGTTTCTTCGACAGGCTCCGGTTCTTCATCTGCGAAACCGAAATCGGAATCCCCGCCGAACGACGCGAAACCGTCCGCGAAGCCGTCATCGAGGTCATCACCGAGCCGGTCTACGACCGCGGCTACGTCGCCACTCAGGTCGTCCTGCGGCTCAGCAGCGACCGGCACCGGCTCGAACTCCGGCGCGGCCTGGGCAGCTGCGGGCCGGCTGAAGTGCCAGTCCGGCACCAGGTACTCGAACATGCCTTCCCGGCCGCCCTCCCGGCCGTAGCCGCTCTCGCGGTACCCGCCGAACCCGGCGGCTGCGTCGAACATGTTGGTGGCGTTCACCCAGACGACGCCGGCGCGCACGCGGCTGGCGACCTCAAGCGCCAGGTCCAGGTTCTGGCTCCACACCGAGGCAGCCAGGCCGTAACGGGTGTTGTTGGCCAGTTCGATGGCTTCTTCCTTGGTGCGGAACGTGGTGGAGACCAGAACCGGCCCAAAGATCTCGACCTGCGATATGTGCGCGGCCGGGTCGACGTCGGTGAACAGCGTGGGCGGGAAGTACAGGCCCTCTTCCGGCAGGCTCAGGTCAGGCTGGTAACAGGCGGCGCCTTCCTGCCTGCCCTGTTCGACCAGACTGCGGATCCTCTCCAGCTGGACCGGGGCGACCAGGGCACCGATGTCGACTGACTTGTCAAGCGGATCACCTACGCGCAGCGAGTCCATGCGGCGGCGCAGGCGCGCGTACATCTTCTCCGCCAGCCCCTCCTGCACGAGCAGGCGGCTGCCAGCGCAGCACACCTCGCCCTGGTTGAGCCAGATGCCGTCGACAACACCTTCGACCGCAGCGTCCAGATCGGCGTCCTCGAACACAATGAACGGGCTCTTGCCGCCGAGCTCGAGGCTCAGTTTCTTGCCGGAGCCGGCACTCTTCTCGCGGATGAGCCGGCCGACTTCCGTCGAGCCGGTGAAGGCCAGCTTGTCGACCTGGGGATGCTCGACCAGCGCCGCGCCGGTCTCGCCGTCACCGGTCACCAGGTTGAACACGCCGGACGGCAGGCCCACATGCCGGGTGATCTCCGCGAACAGCAGTGCCGTGAGCGGCGTGAACTCCGCGGGCTTCAGCACGACGGTGCAGCCGGCCGCCAGGGCCGGGGCGACCTTCCAGGCGAGCATCAGCAGCGGGAAGTTCCAGGGGATTATCTGCCCGGCGACGCCAGCAGACCGGTAACCGGGGAACTCGCTGTCCAGCAGCTGCGCCCAGCCCGCATGGTGATAGAAGTGCCGGGCGGCAAGCGGGATGTCCAGGTCACGCGTCTCGCGGATCGGTTTGCCGTTGTCCAGCGTGTCGAGTACGGCGAACAGCCGGCTGTGTTTCTGGATCTGCCGCGCCAGGGCGTACAGGAAGCGGGCCCGCACGTGGCCGGGCGTGGCGGCCCAGCCTGCCTGGGCAGCTCGGGCTGCCTTCACGGCACGGTCCACATCAGCGGAACTGCCCTGGCTTACCCGCGCCAGCACTTCGCCGGTGGCGGGGTTGATCGTGTCGAAACTGGCCGCGGCGGCCGGGTCGGTGAAGCTGCCGCCGATGAAGTGGCCGAAAGCCGCTCCGTGGGCCTGCAGCCATTCGTCGGCCAGGCTGCGTGATTCAGGGGCAGGGCCGTAATCCATGTTCTGGAACGCTTCGCGTACGGTGGTGGAACTCATTGCAGTCAGCTCCTAGGCCAGCGGGTGGCGGTTGAAGGAGGAGTAGCGGCCGGTCACGAAGTGCTCCAGCTGCCGTTCGATGTCGGCCAGCAGGCTGCTGGCGCCGAAACGCAGCAGCCGCGGATCCAGCCAGTCATCACCCAGCTCTTCTTTCATCAGGATCAGCCAGGCGAGTGCGTCCTTGGCAGTGCGCAGGCCCCCGGCCGGCTTGAAGCCGACCTGGTGACCGGTCCGCTCCAGGTAATCGCGGATGGCGCGGGCCATGACGAGCGAGACGGGCAGTGTGGCGTTGACGCTTTCCTTGCCGGTCGACGTCTTGATGAAGTCAGCACCGGCCATCATCGCGACCATGCTGGCCTTGTAAACGTTGCGCAGGGTGCCGAGCTCGCCGGTCGCCAGGATCGCCTTTATGTGGGCGTCGCCACACGCTTCGCGGAACGCCCGCAGTTCCTCATACAGCGCCGGCCAGTCACCGAGCAGCACGTGCCGCCTGGAGATGACGATGTCGATCTCGGCTGCGCCGGCTTCGACTGAGGCCCGGATCTCGGCCAGACGGGTGGACATGGGCGAGAGGCCGGCCGGGAAACCGGTCGATACGGCTGCCACCGGGATGCCGCTGCCCTGCAGGGCCCGCACTGCAGTCGGCACCATCTCGTGATACACGCACACGGCGGCGACGCTCAGGCCTGCATCAGCCATGCCGAGTTCCTCGAGCAGGTCATGTCGCACCGGCGTGCGCGCTTTGGCACACAGCCTGCGCACCCTGCCGGGCGTGTCATCGCCGGCCAGGGTGGTCAGGTCGATTAGCGTGATGGCCCTGAGCAGCCAGGCTGCCTGCCATTCTTTCTTCACCGTGCGCCTGGTAAGCAGTGTCGCTGCCCGCCGTTCGGCAGCCGACAGGTTGACCTGGGCATCACGGATCCAGCTGAGTTCGAGTCCGGTGCCTTCGTTGCGGCCGGTCAGGTACTCGCCGGTGTCCTGTCGTTCCATCAGAGCCATTTCTGTACCCCGCATTCCAAGTGCTGTTAAGTCTAGCGCACCGCCGAACCTGCCGCGGGCCGGGCCGGACCGCGGATCACCTCGGGCATGAGCAGCACCACCGCCATGGTCAGAAGCGCGGCCACGAACACCCCGGTGTAAACGGCAGTCATGCCGTGGGCCAGGGCGTCCTGCAGCAGTGGATCGCCGCTTATGCGCGCGACGCCGCCGTCGAGCAGCTGCTGGATGTCACTCGCCGACATCTCAAGCCCGCCACCGGTCAGGCGCCGGAGCAGCACCGTGTTCAGCAGGCTGCCGAACACCGCCGCACCAAGTGCGTTGCCGAGTATGCGGGTGAACAGGTTAGAAGAGGTGGCCACCCCCCGCTGCTCCCAGGTGACGCTGCCCTGGATGGCGACGACGCAGCTGGTGTTGATGACACCCATGCCGCTGCCGACCAGGAACGAGCCGATGCCGGCGTGCACGGGGCTGCTGCCCGCGTTCAGGAACAGCAGAACGAAACCTCCCGCCGCCAGCAGCAGCGAGCCGG
>CAYPKV010000125.1:3543-5810 GCA_964411415.1 uncultured bacterium | reverse complement strand
GCCGGTAGTTGCGCATCTGGCTGGTGCTGAGCTTGGTCACATCGACACCGTCGAACACGACCTCACCTGAGGTTGGTTCGATGAGACGCAGGATGGCGCGGCCGGCCGTGGTCTTGCCCGAACCGGACTCGCCCACCAGGCCGAGCACTTCGCCCTTGTTGACCTGCAGGTCGATGTCGTTGACGGCCTTGACGTGACCGACAGTGCGCTGGAACACGCCACCGGTGATGGGGAACCACTTGCGCAGCTTGCGGACGTCGAGCAGCATCTCCGGGCTCTTGAGGATCTCCGGGGCAGGCTTCTCGGCGTCGATGCGCGGAACGGCGTTCAGCAGGCGCTGGGTGTACGGGTGCTGCGGGTTGGCGAAGATGTCCTTGACGCTGCCGGCTTCGACGATCTTGCCCTTCTGCATGACGACGGCACGTTGAGCGATCTCAGCGACGACACCAAGGTCGTGGGTGATGAACATGACGCTGGCGCCGGTCTCGTCCTGCAGCTTCTTCATCAGGTCGAGGATCTGCGCCTGGATGATCACGTCAAGGGCCGTGGTCGGCTCGTCAGCGATAAGCAGTGCAGGGTTGCAGGACAGTGCCATGGCGATCATGACGCGCTGGCGCTGACCACCTGACATCTGGTGCGGGTAGTAATGTACGCGCTTCTTGGGATCGGGCAGCTCGACGAGCTCCAGCATGTCCGTCGCCAGTTTGATCGCCTGGCTGCGGGACTTGCCCTGGTGCAGCATGATCGCTTCGGCGATCTGGTCGCCGACCGTGTACACCGGGTTCAGGCTGGTCATCGGTTCCTGGAAGATCATCGCGATGTCGTTACCGCGGATCTTGCGCATCTGAGCGTTGCTGGCCTTGCGGAGGTCGATGGTGTCACCGGCCTTGGTGCGGAACAGCATCTCACCGCCGACGACCTTGCCCGGCGGATCAGGGATGAGGCGCATGGCGGCCAGTGAAGTCACGGACTTACCGGAGCCTGACTCACCGACGATCGCGAGAGTCTCACCCTTCCTGATGTCGAACGAGATGCCGTCTACGGCCTTCACTACTCCGTCATCGGAGTGGAAGTGGACCTCCAGGTCCTTGATTTCCAAAATCTTGTCTGAATCCATTGCTGCCTCTCTAGCGTGAAGAGGATGGGTACACGCGTACAGCCCACGGGTGTGGACTCCGGGGATGCGATAGTTTACGTGCGCTCACGAGGGGAAGTCAAATGTTTTCGGCATGGAAGTATAACGCCCTCAGAGCGGCTCCGGACTGTACAGTTTCTCGCCTGCTTCGATACGGACAGACAGCACGTTCTCGCGGGGCGGGAGCGGGCAGGTGGCGTGTGGAGTGAAGGCGCAGGGCGGGTTGTAAAGCCGGTTGAAGTCGAGGACGGTCCGGCCGTTCTCGGGGGCCGGTGCTGACAGGAAGCGGCTGGCACCGTATGTCTCGTAGCCGCTCGTGCCGTCGCGCAGCACGAAGAACTGCCCGGCGTCAGGTGGGCTGAGGGAGATGAGGCTGAGTTCCTGACCAGCCAGGCTGAAGTGCCAGGCGCCACCGACCAGCTGTTCCTTCTCGTCGCCGATCACGTTCAGCCAGCGGATGAGCCTGGGTTCCGCGAACTCCCGGTACACAGCTGTCACCTGCCACTCCTCGTGCGCCGGGAACCAGTCAGAGCCCCGGTAAGCGGCACGCTGGGCGGAACCGTTGTCCCAGGTGCGTACTCCGACCCGGTCGCCGCGGCGTACCACCAGGAACGACTGCTGGCCGATCACGAACCGTTCACCCTGGGTGCCGTCGAAACTGAGCGGGCCGTCCGGTGCGGGCTGACCGTTCAACGTGACGCTGCCGGGTGCTTTCACCTCAAGGCTGACCCCGTTGCCGCTGCGGACCAGGTCGGCCGCGTGCGCCGGGACGCCCTCGCCTTCAGACAGGCGGATGGCACAGTCCGCGCCGGAGCCGATGGAGTGGCGACCCTCATCGATCCAGTGCAGGCCCGTGACGGTGAGCCAGCCCCAGTCGGAGCGGAGGCGTTGCTCGTAGTCGTGGCGCCAGCTGCTGGTGTGTTGTTCGAAACTGCTGTTGTTCATTGACACTTCCCGGGGCCGGGCACGGTGCACCGTCCGGCCTGACCGGAAGCTTACCAGCCGCCCTGACCTAGGCGTGCTCTGCTACGAGACGGACGCTGAAACCGAACTCGTTGCCGTTCTCAAGCGGCCTGCCCCAGGCGGTTCCGCCCCAGCGCTCCGTGATGGAACGCACGATGTACAGGCCCAG
>CAYPKV010000125.1:0-3443 GCA_964411415.1 uncultured bacterium | reverse complement strand
CGCAGTACCGCCAGGGCGGGCATGCCCAGGGCGGCTTCGCGGCGTACGGCCAGGAACTCACAGGCCGCGTCGTTAAGGAAGCGGACCACGTTGGCATCGTCGGTCAGGACGACGCCTTCGCTCAGGTGCTGGAGGAACTCCTCATTCACCGTCTTCGCCCGGGATGTTCAGCCGGTAGCCGCGGCCACGGATGGTCGTGATCCAGTCGCTGCCCAGGTGGGCACGCAGCTGGGCGACGTGCTGGTCGACAGTACGTTCCGTACCGAGGAATTCTTCGCCCCACACCCGGTCGAGCAGCTCGTTGCGCGAGCAGACCCGGCCCGCGTTGGCGGCCAGGAACGTGAGCAGCTTGAATTCCCGGCGGGTCAGCTCCAGTGGCTCGCCGTCAAGCTCCGCGACCCCTTCTTCGGCCCGTACCGTCAGCGGACCGACCTCCATGAGGGCCGGCTGACCGCTGCGGCGCAGGAGCGCACGCAGGCGGGCCACCAGTTCAGCGTTGCTGAACGGCTTGGTCAGGTAGTCGTCAGCGCCGGAGTTGAGGCCTTCGACCTTATCCGTCTCGGTCGCGCGGGCCGTCAGCATCAGGATTGGTACGCGCTTGCTGTCCCACTCCAGGCGGGCCAGCCATTCTGCGCCGGATTCACCGGGCAGCATCCAGTCCAGGATGACGACGTCGGCCTGGCCAAGCAGGTTCCCGGCTTCGGCGGTCGTGCCGGCTTCAAGTACCTGGAAACCGTTGCGGCCCAGGTGCCATGACAACAGTTCGCGAATCGAGGGGTCGTCCTCCACCAGCAGGACTGTCGGGTTTTGCTGCCTTGCCATTGTTGAATGATAGGCCCGGGCCTGTCAGCGAACTGTCAGCCGCCCCGGGCCGCTGACCCCGACCTGACACTGCCCGTGCCACAATGTGCCCATGAGCAGTGAACATGCTGTCAGCGCGTTTGACCAGAGTCTGCATGGGCTGATCACTGAGCTTGTCCGCATGCTCAGCCTGGTCCGCCACAGTAACGGCCTGGCCCGCAGGGCCCTGATCGACCGGGAAGCCGGTGCGGCCGAAGAGTGCAGCCATAACGATGTCGCCATCGACCGGATGCTCGAAGAGCTCGAGCAGACCGTGATCACCATCATCGCCAGGCACCAGCCGGCTGCCCGCGACGTACGCTTCCTCGGGGCAGTGTACCGCTCGCTGGCAGATGTTGAGCGGGCAGGAGATTACGCCCTGCACGTGGCCCGCACCGGGGCTGAGCTCGCCGCGAGTGATCCGATCAAGAAGTACGTCGACCTGGCCCGCATCTTCTCGGTCATCGATGAGATGCTCGACCAGACGATGAAGGCACTGTCAGAATCAGACGCCGAGGCTGCCCGGGCTGCCCTGGCCATGGACGACGAGATCGACGTCCTGGAGCAGCAGATCCAGCGGGAGCTCCTGACGATGATGCTCGAGAACCCCCGGGTGATCGCGCCGGCCCTGCTGCTGATGAACATCACGCGTTACCTGGAGCGCCTCGGTGACCACATCGAGAACGTGAACGAACACCTGATCTTCTGGCTGACCGGCAAGCGGATCTGACCAGCGTCCCGACCTTGAGAGAGGGGCCCCGGAAGTCATGACTTCCGGGGCCCCTCAGCCGTGTTGTCCGGCCGGTCAGCCAGCCAGCGGCAGTTCGTCTTCGAACAGCCAGCAGGCGACCTCATGACGGGTCGGGGTGTCAGTACCGCTCTTGCGGAACACGGGTGGCGGCGCCTTGGCTGCGAAACTGACACGCAGCTGGTTGCCTTCCTCCGTGATGGTGGCGGCCTCCAGGATGGTGCCGCTCGCCCGCAGCACCTGTTCCAGCGCGCCGCGGGCTGCCGCAGCACCGAGTGGCGTACGGATGGTGACGTCCAGGCCGTGCCGCTGCATCTCACCGAGTTCAGGCAGTACCTCGCCCTCCATGCGGCGGGCCTGTACGGCCGCGATCACGTCCCGGCCTTCCCAGCCGCAGTGGGCCAGGGCGAACGGGCAGCGCGTATGGAAACGGCAGCCGTTGGGCAGGTCCACCGGACTCGGTATCTCCCCGCGGGCTTCCAGGGGCGGCTTGATGACAGTGGGGTCCGGTTCGGGGCTCGCTTCCAGCAGCAGCCGGGTGTACGGGTGCAGGCGGCCGCTTATGACGTCCTCGGTCGGACCGATCTCGACGACCTGGCCCAGGTACATGACGGCCGTCCGGTCGGCGACGTAACGGATGGTCGGCAGGTCGTGACTGACGTAGATGATCGAGATGCCACGCTCGTCGCGGAACTTGCGCAGCAGGTTCAGCACGCCGGCACGGATCGACACGTCGAGCATCGAAACCGGCTCGTCAGCCACGATGAACCGTGGCTCCAGCACGATGGCACGGGCGATCGCCACGCGCTGCCGCTGACCGCCTGACAGTTCGTGCGGGTAACGCTCCAGGTAAGGCCCGGCCGGCCGCAGACCGGCGTCCTCGAGGGCCTGCATCACCCTGGTGCGGACCTCATCACCGGTCGCCAGCCGGTGGATCTTCAGCGGTTCCCCCACGATCTCCTGGATGGTGAAACGTGGGTTCAGCGTCTCGTACGGGTCCTGGAACACCATCTGGGCGTTGCGGCGGAACGCTTTGAGCTTCGGGCCGCGCAGCGCCTGGATCTCCTGCCCGTCGAAGCTGATGCTGCCGTCGGTGACGTCCTGCAGGCGTACCAGGGTCTCGCCGGTCGTCGTCTTGCCTGAGCCGGACTCTCCGGCCAGGCCCAGGATCTCGCCAGGCTGCACCTCGAACGAGATGCCGTCGACGGCGTGCACGACCGCCCGGCCCTTGACGTGGCGGTTGCGCGGGGCAGGGAAGTGGCGGACGAGTTCGCGTACTTCCAGCAGGGTGTCGCCACTCGCCTCGTGCTTCTGTGCCACTGCGGCCGGAGCGGTGCTGACGCCGGCCAGGCGCTCCAGCACCTGCTGCCAGGTGCGGTTGTCCGAAGCGGCCAGCCGGAACTCTTCAGCCTTCTCCGGGTAGTGGCAGGCGGCCACACGGCCCGGAGCGACCTCGCGCGGCTGGGGCTCTTCGCTCAGGCAGCGCTCGGTGGCGAAGGGACAGCGTGCCGCGAAGCGGCAGCCACCGGGTGGATTGAGCAGGTCAGGCGGGCTGCCCGGGATCGAGATCAGTTCGCGTTGCGCACCGACCAGGGTGGGGAAGGCGTTGCGCAGTCCCATCGTGTACGGGTGGAACGGTTCGCCGAACACGTCGCGGACGGCGCCGGATTCCATCACTTTGCCGGCGTACATGACCGTGACGGTGTCGCATGTCTGCACCACGACGCTTATGTCGTGGGTGATGAAGAGCAGCGCCATGCCGTGTTCACGCCGCAGCTGTGCAAGCCGGGCCAGGATCTGGGCCTGGGTGACCACGTCCAGGGCGGTCGTGGGTTCGTCGGCGATGATCAGCCGC
>CAYPKV010000124.1:0-5928 GCA_964411415.1 uncultured bacterium | reverse complement strand
CGATGCAGGCCAGCAGGCACAGTCGGGTCACCAGCCGGTGGCTCCTGTGCCTGCTGGCCTTCCTGCTGCCGCTGAACCCCGCTGCTGCCGCTGAAGACCAGCTGCTCAGCGAACAGCTGCAGCAGCTTGCTCTGGCGGCGCAGCTGCTGGAGGCTTTCGAGCTTCCTGACCCACGGCCCGAGGCGTTCGCCTGGCCGCTGGAGGGCCGTATCAGCTCCGGCTTCGGCTGGCGCAACATCTCGGTCGGTGGCAACCGCAACCATGGTGGCATCGACATCGTCGCCCCTGCCGGCACCCCGGTCGCTGCCGCCAGGAGCGGCCGCGTCACCTTCGCAGGCTGGAACGGCGCCTACGGTTACGTCATCTACATCGACCATCAGGATGGCAGCGAGTCGCGCTACGCCCACCTGAGCGGCTTCCTCAGTCAGGCCGGTGACTTCGTCAGTCAGGGCCAGGCCATCGGCCTGGTCGGCAGCACCGGCGCTTCGACCGGACCGCACCTGCATTTCGAGATCCGCCTGGCCGGAGTTGCGGTCGACCCGCTGCCGGTGCTGCAGGCGGCCGGCGGTGGCTGACTGACAGCGGTCAGGCTGCTAACATGGCCAGCATCATGGACCCGGCGGAACAGGCAGTAATGGCGACAGCAGACAACAGGAACGGCGGGCGGCACCTGCGTTTCCACGTCCTCACCTACGGTTGCCAGATGAACGAGTACGACACGAACACCATCCAGTCCGAACTGGTCTCGGCCGGCCACATGCCGGTCAGTCATGCTGATGACGCTGACCTGGTGGTGCTGAACACCTGCGCAGTCCGCGGCAAGCCTGTGGAGAAGGTCGTAAGCGTCCTCGGTGAACTGCGCAAGCAGCGCCGGCAGGGACGTGACGTGAGCATCGCCCTCATGGGCTGCCTGGCCCAGCTGGACGAAGGTAAGGAGATCGCTTCGAAGATGGGGGTCGACATCCTCATCGGGCCCGGTGCGATCACCGACATCGTCCCGGCTGTAGCTGCGCTGGAGGCCGGTGAAGCTGAGTTCGAGAGCCTGCGCTTCAGCGCTGACCTCGTGAACCACATCACGCCGGCGAGCGGCAGCCTGACCGGCTTCCTGACGATCATGCGCGGCTGCAACCACCACTGCACGTACTGCATCGTCCCCAGCACCCGCGGCCCGGAGGTATCCAGGCCGCTGCAGGCCATCCTGGAAGAAGCTGAGGCCATGCGGGCGGCCGGCACGCAGGAACTGTACCTGCTCGGACAGAACGTCAACAGCTACGGACTGGGAGATCCCAGCCTGCCGTCGTTCGCGGAACTGCTGCGCGAGGTCGCGCACATCGGCATTCCCCGCGTCAAGTTCACGACGAGCCATCCGATGAACTTCACCTCCGACATCATCGATGTGATCGCCGAGGAAGACAACGTCTGCAACTTCATCCACCTGCCGGTGCAGTCAGGCAGTGACCGGGTGCTCCGGCGCATGGGCCGTGAGTACCGCCGGGAACGTTATCTGGACATCATCCGGGAGATCCGTGCCAAGGTCCGTGACGTGGTCATCTCCACCGACATCATCGTGGGCTTCCCCGGCGAGACCGAAGAAGACTTCGAAGCCACCCTCTCGCTTTACGACGAGGTCGGTTACGAGCAGGCGTACATGTTCATGTACTCGGCCCGGCCGGGTACGCCATCAGCGAAGCACTTCCAGGACATGCCCCGCGAGGTGAAGACCGAGCGGCTGCAGCGCCTCATCGAGCGGCAGAAGGAATGGTCACTGAAGCGCAACCGTGAACTGGTGGGCCGGACACTGCGGGTACTCATAAAGGACGACGCCAACGAAGGCGACTACCTGTTCGGTCACTCCGACCAGAACCACACCGTACTCATCCCCCGCAACCAGTCGCGCCGGCTCGGCCTCATGGACGTCGTCATCGAAAGCGCCACGCCGCACACGCTGTACGGCCGGGTTCCGGCTGCTGAGACGGACAGCGTGCCGCTCGTCATGGCTGCCTGACGCTGAGCTGACACTCCATGACTATCCTCCGTGGTGAAAGCGCCAGAACCTCTGGCGCCGCCACTTTCGAGAGGACTGATCATGAAGAAATTCGCAGTCAAATTCGGCATCGTCGCCCTGCTGGCCAGCGGTGCTGTTGCCAGCGCCCAGGTCGACCTGACCGGCGCCGGTGCTTCGTTCCCCGCTCCCCTCATCGCCACCTGGGCCGACATCTACCGTGATGCCACGGACGGCCGCGTCGTCGTGAACTACCAGTCGATCGGTTCCGGCGGTGGCATCAGCAACTTCACCGAGCAGACCATCCACTTCGGTGCCACCGAAGCGTTCCTGAACGACAGCCAGCTCGCAGCCGCCGAGTCCGCCACCGGCGGCGCCGCCTACAACCTCCCGGTCACCCTGGCTGACGTCGTCGTCACCTACAACGTGCCCGGCGTTGACACCGGTCTGATCCTCACCGGTGACGTCATCGCCCGCATCTTCCTGGGTGACATCGTCCAGTGGAACGATCCGGCGCTGCAGGAACTCAACCCCGAAGTGAGCCTGCCGCCCATGCTCATCAACGTCGTGCACCGCGCTGACGGTTCCGGCACCACCAACATCTTCACCAGCTACCTCTCCGCCGTCTCGGAGCAGTGGGCTGAGCAGGTCGGCCGCGGCACCGCCGTCGAATGGCCCGCAGGCGTCGGCGCTGCCGGTAACGAAGGTGTCGCCGGCCTTATCGCCAACACCCCTGGCACCATCGGCTACAACAGCCTCGTCTACGCCAGCCTCAACGACATCAGCTACGGCTACGTCATCAACAGCTCCGGCAACGTCATCGAGCCCAGCCTCGCTGCCACCTCTGCCGCCGGCGACGTTGAACTGCCTGAAGACACCCGCATCCTGATCGTCGATACCGCGCACCCCGACGGCTACCCGATCTCCGGCTTCGCCTGGGCGCTGTTCTACGAGAACGCTGACCGCAACGCCGCCTTCAACAGCCGCGAAGAAGCCGAAGAAGCAGTGCGCTTCCTGGTCTGGGCTGTCACCGAAGGCCAGGAGTACAGTGAGATGCTCGACTTCGCCCGCCTGCCGGCTGCCGCTGTCGAGAGCAACCTGAACCGTCTGGCTCAGGTGAAGTGGCAGGGCGAGAACATCGGCCAGGCCATCGTCGACGAAGTACGCTGAGCAGTCTGTCAGGGAAGTAAAATCCAACAGGCTTTCCAGCGAGGGAGCGGAACCGGGCAGTCCGGTTCCGCTCCCCGCCGGTGTGCAGGGGGAATGATTTGTCAGTGTTGAGCAGAGGGTTGAACAGGACACGCGCGCGCGTCGGTGACAGCGTGTTCTTCGTGATCGTCACAGTGCTGGGCCTGTCGGTCGTGGCGCTGGCCGTGGCGCTGGGAATCGTGCTGTGGCGTGACGCGGGTGAAGCCATCGCTGAGTTCGGACTGTTCCGTTTCCTTGCCGGCACCAGCTGGAACCCGGTGCGCGGCGAGTTCGGAGCGTGGCCGTTCCTGCTCGGAACGCTCGTCACCAGCGTCGGGGCGCTCGTCCTGTCGTTCCTGCCGGCGCTGGGACTGGCGATCCTCAGTGCCGAGTACGCACCACGCTGGCTGGCCACGATCATCGACTACACCGTCGATCTTCTTGCTGCCATCCCCAGCGTCGTCATCGGCATCTGGGGCATCCTGGTGCTCACGCCGTTCGTGCGTGACAACGTTTACATGCCCCTGTGGAGCTGGGTCGCTGAGCGCGCACCGGAACAGCTCGCCTGGCTCGGCAACCCGACTGGTTACGGCCTCGTGACTGCCACCTTCGTGCTGGCCCTCATGATCGTTCCGTACACCACCGCCCTGGCCCGTGACGCGATCAGGCTGGTACCCGCGGAACAGCGCGAAGCTGCCTGGGGCCTGGGTGCCACCCGCTGGGAAGTGCTCACCATGGCCGTACTGCCTTACGCCCGTGGCGGCATCTCCGCAGGGGCCGTACTGTCGTTCGGCCGCGCCCTGGGCGAGACGATGGCTGTCGCCATGCTCATCGGCAACTCGCACCGCCTGCCGCTGACCCTGTTCGGACCGGCGACGACGATGCCGTCAGTGATCGTCAACGAAGTACGTGAGGCAGTCGAGAGCCTGCACCTGTCCAGCCTGATGGCGATAGGCCTGTGGCTGTTCATCATCTCCCTGGTCGTCAACCTGCTGGCCGCGTTCATCCAGCGGCGCATGCTCGTCGGAAGCGCCGGCTCATGAACCTGAAACGCCGCTACGCACGCGACCGGTTCATGCTCGCACTCATCATGCTTGCGAGCCTGATCGTCCTCATCCCGCTCCTGATCGTCATCTGGTACGTCGTCAGCCAGGGCATCTCGGCTCTGAACTGGGATTTCTTCACGAAGGACCTCGGTTCACCGACCCGGACCCAGCTGGGGCAGCCAACCGGGCTGGCCCAGTCCATCCTCGGCACCCTCTACATCGATCTGACCGCGCTGCTGCTGGCGCTGCCCGTCGGAATCGGTGCCGGCATCATGCTCGCCGAGTACCGTGAACATCCCCTCAACGGGCTGCTGCGCACCCTCAACGACACGATGAACGGCATGCCGGCGATCCTCAAGGGGATGCTGATCTTCGCCATCGTCGTGAAACCGTCCGGCACGTTCTCGGGCTTCGCCGGGGCGCTGGCGCTGTTCGTGATGATGCTGCCGATCATCGCCCGGGCGACCGAAGGTGCGCTGACGATGGTGCCGTGGTCGATCCGCGAGGCCGGCCTGGCTCTTGGCATCCCACGCTGGCGGGTGATCATGGCGACTGTCATCCCGGTCGCCCGCCCCGGCCTCATCACCGGCGCGCTCATCGCCTTCGCCCGCGCTGCCGGTGAGGCCGCGCCGCTGCTGCTCACCTCGCTGGGCAACAACTTCCTGCCCCGCAACGCCTGGAACCCGCTGGAGTACCTGACCAGGGCCGCTGACACGCTGCCACAGCGTCTGTACAGCCTGGCCGTCAGCCCGTACCGCGACTGGCACGCGATGGGCTGGGGTGCAGGTATCGTTCTGATCGCCATCGTCGTGGTGGTGTTCCTGGTCGGACGCCTCCTGACCGGAAGGAGCAAGTAAGTGACACAAGAGAACCACCAGGAGCGCATCCGCATGGAGACGCGCGGCCTGTCCGTCGATTACGGCAACAACCGCGGTGTCAGGGACGTGTCCCTGCAGTTTCAGGACCGGAAAGTGACCGCGCTGATCGGACCGTCAGGCTGCGGCAAGACGACCTTCCTGCGGGCACTGAACCGCATGCATGACCTGAACCGCAACGCCCGGGTCACCGGTGCCGCGCTGCTGGACGGGGAAGACATCTACGCTGCCGGTGTCGACCCGGTGACGATCAGGCGCCGGATCGGCATGGTGTTCCAGAAGCCGACGCCGTTCCCGACCATGTCGATCTTCGACAACGTTGTCGCCGGCCTGAAACTGGTCGGCATCCGCGACCGGGCCCGCCTGAACGAGGTAGCTGAGCGGTCGCTGCGGCAGGCTGCACTGTGGGACGAGGTCAGTGACCGGCTGTCGAGCCCGGCCTCACGCCTGTCCGGCGGCCAGCAGCAGCGCCTGTCTATCGCCCGGGCGCTCGCCGTGGAGCCTGACGTCATGCTCATGGACGAGCCGACCAGCTCGCTCGACCCGCAGTCGCCCAAGCGTATCGAGGACCTCGTGCAGGTGCTGAAGGACGATGTGACCATCATCATCGTCACCCACAACATGCAGCAGGCCGCCAGGATCAGCGATGTGACCGCGTTCTTCCTGAACGGTGATGTCGTCGAGACAGGTTCGACGGACACGATGTTCACGAACCCGACCGATCCGCGCACCGAGGAGTACGTGACCGGCCGGTTCGGCTGAAGTTGCGCGCGGGCCGGCACTCCCCGTATACTTCCATCTGGCCTCGGGGCGTGGC
>CAYPKV010000123.1:0-5937 GCA_964411415.1 uncultured bacterium | reverse complement strand
GCGATCTGCGTCACCGGCTGGGTGAACTGGCGCGAGTACTGGATGAACGCCTGCACCTCACCGAGCGTGATGGTACCCGACGCTACCCGCAAGGCACCCAGGACGGCGATCACCGCGTAGTTCAGGTTCCCTATGAACATCGACACGGGCATGATCAGGCCGGACAGGAACTGCGCCTTGAAACCCGCCTCGAACAGCGCGTCGTTCTCCTTCTCGAACTGGGCCTGAACCTCCCGCTGACGGCCGAACACCTTCACGAGGTCATGTCCCGAGAACGCTTCCTCGACCCGCGCGTTCAGGGTGCCCGTGCTGCGCCACTGCTCCACGAACTGCTGCCGTGAGCGGCCCATCACCATCCCCGCAACCACCATGGTCACCGGGATGGTCAGCAGCGCAACGAGCGACAGCACCGGTGAGATGCTGAACATCATCACCAGGATGAACACCACCGTCAGCAGTGAAGTAAGCAACTGACTCAGCGTCTGCTGCAGGCTCTGCTGCACGTTGTCGATGTCGTTCGTCACACGGCTGAGCAGCTCACCGCGAGGCTGATGATCGAAGTAACTCAGCGGCAGTGCGTTCAGCTTGTCCTCGACCAGACTGCGCAGGCGGTACACGGTGCCCTGCACAGCGTCGTTAAGCAGGAAACCCTGGAAGAACTGCAGCAGACTGGCCACTACGTACAGTCCCAGCACCAGCAGCACGACACCGGCCACAGCACCGAAATCGATGCCCTGTCCCGGGATGAAATCGACACCGGTGAGCAGTTCAGCGAACTGCTCCTGGCCTGCCGCCCGAGCCCCGGCGATCGCCTCGTCCCGGCTCAGACCAGCCGGCAGCTGCCGGCCAAGGATGCCAGCGAACAACAGGTCGGTAGCACGCCCAAGTACCCGGGGAGCCAGTGACGACAGCGCGACTGCCACCACGCTGAACGCGATCACCGCTGTCAGGCGGACACGTTCGGGCCGCAGCATCGACACGAGCCGGCGCAGAGTGCCTCCGAAATCCAGGGCTTTGCCGCCGATCATGCCACCGGGACCGGCGCCCGGTCCCATGCCGCCACCACTGATACGCTCGGTAGTCTTGAGCTTACGGGGCTGCCGGTTGCTGCTCATGCTTCCACCGTCCGCTGTGATTCCACGATCTCCGCGTAAACCGCTGAACCCGCGAGCAGCTCCCCGTGAGTGCCTGACGCCACGATCCGACCGGCTTCAAGCACCAGGATCAGGTCAGCGTCGACGATGGTCGCCACCCGCTGGGCGTTGATGATTACGATGGAATCACGGGTCACCGGCTTCAGAGCCGCCCGCAGACGCGCGTCCGTGCTCATGTCAAGCGCACTGAAAGAATCATCGAACAGGTAGATGGCCGGCTGGCGGATGATGGCCCGGGCGATCGCCAGCCGCTGCCGCTGACCACCGGAGAAGTTAGTGCCACCCTGAGCCACTTCCGACTCCAGCCCGTCTGGCAACCTGGCCACGAAGTCACGGGCCTGGGCGACCGTAAGTGCTGCCCACATCTCTTCCTCGCTCGCATCCGGCTTGCCGTAACGCAGGTTGCTCGCGATCGTCCCGGAGAACAGGTAAGCCTTCTGGGGCACGAAACCGATCCGGCCCCACAGGTCATCAGCGTCGTAGTCGCGCACGTCAGTGCCGTCGATGAGCAGCGAACCCGAAGTAACGTCGAACAGGCGCGGCAACAGGTGCATGAGGGTCGACTTGCCTGAACCGGTCGGCCCGATCACCGCGACCGTCTGACCGGCCCTGGCACTGAAACTGATGTCGCTCAGCACCGGCTGCGTCGCTCCCGGGTACTGGAACGAAACGGCCTGAAACTCGAGTGTGCCCTCGACGGGCCTGACCACCCCTGAAGCAGGCAGCTTCACCGATGACTCCGTCTCCAGAACCTCACCGATGCGGTCAGCAGACACGGAAGCACGTGGCAGCATCATGAAGATGAACGTGGACATCATGACCGCCATCAGAATCTGAACCATGTAAGCAAGAAACGCTGTCAGGGAACCGATCTCCATCAGTCCCGCATCGATGCGCAGTCCCCCGAACCAGATCACGGCCACGTTGGAGAGGCTGAACACCAGCATGACGACAGGGAAGAACAGAGCCATGGTGCGGCCGGTGAACAGCGCAGTGTCGGTCAGTTCCCGGTTGGCCGTGTCGAAACGCCCGGTCTCGTACTCTTCGCGCACGAACGCGCGGATGACGCGGACGCCGCCCAGCTGTTCACGCAGCACCTCGTTCACGCGGTCCAGACGCACCTGCAGCACCCGGAACGCCGGTACCAGCCGCCTGATGATCAGTCCCACCGCGATGCCCAGCAGCGGAACGACGACAGCGACGAGCCAGGCCAGGCCCGCGTTCTCACGGACCGCCATGATTACACCGCCAACCATCATGATCGGTGCGGTGACCAGCATGTTGAAGCCCATCAGGGTGAACATCTGCACCTGCTGCACGTCGTTGGTGTTGCGGGTGATGAGTGAGGGCGCCCCGAAGTGGGCCACCTCACGGGCTGAGAAGCCGGCGACCTGCCGGAACACGGCCGAGCGCACGTCCCGGCCGAACGCCATCGCTGTCCTGGCGCCCAGGAACACGGCGGCAACCGTGGCAGATACCTGAACGAACGACACCCCCAGCATCCAGCCGCCCCGGCCAAGTATGTACGGGATGTCACCGGGCACGATGCCGTTGTCGATGATGTCGGCGTTCAGGCTGGGCAGAAGCAGTGAGGCGATCGTAGCGACCAGGTGAAGTGCCACGATGACTGCAATAGTGCCGGAATATGGCTTGAGATACGACCTCAGCAGCTGCAGGAGCACGCCAGAGTCTAGCCGAGGCTGGCCTTAAACACAAGTTGGGCAGGCCAGCGCCAGACGCAGGCCTGACGGTCAGCGTGGTAGCATTCAGCGCCATGCGGATACTTGTAAGCAACGACGATGGCATCTTCAGCCCCGGCATCCGGGTGCTGGCGAACGCCGCAAAGGAGTTCGGTGACGTACGCGTGGTCGCTCCGGACGTAGAACAGTCAGCGATGAGCCACGCCATCACCATCCGGCGCCCGTTGCATTATCACCCGGTGCCCCTCGATGACTTAGAGGCGTACCGCGTCGACGGTACACCAGCAGACTGTGTAGCCCTCGGCGCCTACCACTGGGACGAGGTCGACATGGTGCTTACCGGCATCAACTTAGGCCTCAACATCGGCCACAACATCTGGCACTCCGGCACCGTCGCCGCAGCCAAACAGGCAGCGTTCCTCGGCATCCCCGCCATCGCCTTCAGCGCACCGTTCAGCATCGGACCGGAAGATTACGCGCCGCTCATGCCGTACCTGTCGCAGGTCATCAGGGACTTCCTCAAGGCGCCTGACATCAGGCTGCTCAACGTCAACTTCCCTGAACGGCCACGTGGCATCACCTGGGCGCGTCAGTCGGTACGGAACTACGAAGGCATCGTCGTACCGGACACGGATCCCATGGGCCGCGAGCACTTCTGGTTTTCGGAGCGGGCCAAAGGCAGCCCCGAAGAAGGTACTGACCGCTGGGGCATCGAGAACCAGCTGGTCACACTGACTCCGCTCACGCTGGACCTGACAGACAGGGCACTGCTTAAAGCAGCCGCCGAGAAAGTCCCGCACGACTGAGTCACTCCTGACTGAACCGTCGAGTCAGCTGCCCTGCCCGGTAACCAGGCAGGGCAGCTCTGTATGCACGACAACGCAGCGGCGCGTTGACCGTTCAGCACTGTGGATGTAAGCTTGACACTGCAAACCAAATAGGTTCAAGGCAGCGGGCGGAAGTCATTCCGGCAGCTGCAGCAGCTGTAGCACATGGCATCACTCGGCTCACGCCGTGAAAGGGGATTTCCATGAAACGCATCGCAGCAGTCCTTATCGCCTCACTCCTCACCGGAGGCCTGGCATTCGCACAGGACCGGTCAGACATCCGGATCGTAGTCGTCAGCCACGGCGCCGCCGCTGACCCGTTCTGGAGCGTCGCCAAGAACGGTGTGGACCAGGCGGCAGCCGACATGGGCGTGACCGTCGAGTACCACGCCCCCGACACGTTCGACATGCCGCGCATGGCCCAGCTCATCCAGGCTGCCATCGCCAGCAACCCCGACGGCCTCGTCGTCACCATCCCCGACGTTGATGCGCTTGGTGATTCCATCCGCGACGCCGTCGCCGCCGGCATACCCGTCATGAGCATGAACTCCGGCAGCGACGTCTTCGAAGACCTTGGCGTGACCGCCCACGTCGGCCAGACCGAGTACGAAGCCGGTTACGGCGCAGGCGTCCGCATGGCCGGTGAAGGTGTGAGCAGCGCCATCTGTGTCAACCACGAGGTCGGCAACACTGCCCTTGACCTGCGTTGCGAAGGGTTCCAGGACGGCCTTGGCGAAGGAGCCAGCGTCAGTGTCCTCTCAGTCGGCACTGACCCGACCGAGGTCCGTAACGCCGTCCTCGCCGCCTTCACCAGTAACGCCGGCATCCAGGGCGTCCTGGCCGTAGGCCCCGTCGGTGGCGAACCGACCATCGCTGCCCTCGAAGACAACGGCCGCCTCGGCGAAGTGGCCCTCGGCTTCTTCGACCTGTCACCGATCATCCTCGAGACCATCGCTGCCGGCGACGCACTGTTCGCGATCGACCAGCAGCAGTACCTCCAGGGTTACCTGCCCGTCATGTTCCTGACCCTGTACGCCCAGTACGGCCTGCTGCCGGGTGACAACATCATCCGCACCGGCCCGGGCTTCGTCACACCTGACAACGCCGCCCAGGTGGTCGACCTCAGCGCGGTGGGCATCCGCTGAGCATGACAGTCACAGACGAGCGCCTCCGGCGCATAAGCCCCATCCGGCGCTTCCTCAGCCGGCCGGAGTTCGGGGCGCTGGCCGGAGCGATACTCGTCTTCGCGTTCTTCGCGATCTTCGCGGGCGACCGGGGTTTCCTGGCCGCCCGCGGCGTCACCAGCTGGCTGGAGATCTCTGCCCAGCTGGGCATCCTGGCAGTCGCAGCCGCACTGCTCATGATCGGCGGGGAGTTCGACCTGTCGATCGGCAGCATGATCGGCGCCGCCGGGATGGTACTCGCGATTCCGATAGCGGTCTACGGCTGGCCGCTCTGGGCAGCGCTGCTGCTCGCACTGGCAGCTGCCCTGCTGGTCGGCTTCCTCAACGGCTACATCGTCAACCGTACGAAACTGCCATCGTTCATCGTCACCCTGGCGTTCCTGTTTATATTGCGTGGCCTCACTATCGGCTTCACCCGTCTGATCACCGGCCGCACCCAGGTGTCCGGCATCCGGACCGCCGTCGCCGACTCCTGGCTGTACCCGCTCTTCGCCGGTGACCTGCTCGGCCTGCCCGCCAGCGTCTGGTGGTGGTTCGCCATGGCCATCCTCGCCAGCTGGCTGCTGCTGCGCACCCGCTTCGGCAACTGGATATTCGGAGTCGGTGGTGATGCCGACGCTGCGCGCAACGCCGGCGTCCCAGTAGAACGGGTCCGCATCATGCTGTTCATGGGCACCGCGCTCGCAGCCACACTGTTCGCGGCCATCCAGGTGCTCGAGTTCGGCTCGGCTGACGTCCTGCGCGGCGAACTCAAGGAGTTCGAAGCGATCATCGCCGCAGTCATCGGCGGCTGCCTCATGACCGGCGGTTACGGCTCCGCCATCGGTGCCGTGTTCGGCGCACTCATCTTCGGCATGGTGCAGCAGGGCATATTCTTCACAGGCATAAACACTGACTGGTTCCGGGTGTTCCTGGGCGTCATGCTGCTGATCGCAGTCATCTTCAACAACTTCATCCGGCGCCGGGCGACCCAGACAGGCTGAATGAACATGACACCGACACTGCAGGTAAAGAACATCAGCAAGTTCTTCGGAACGGTAATCGCGCTGAACGACATAAGCATGAGCGTCAA
>CAYPKV010000122.1:0-5976 GCA_964411415.1 uncultured bacterium | reverse complement strand
TGGCGGAATTACCTGTTTTCCGTGAGCTGCTAGAACGTGTTGCGTCCGGATCTGACCTTCCGTCTGCGGAGATTATCGAAGAGCAAATTCGTGAGAGTTCTGAAGTTAGTGGTATGCCGATCTCGGGGGCAACCCTACGGCGCAGGCGGACTACTGCAGTGTCTTGGTTGAATTGGGCCCGTACGGTTGTGAAACAAAGTTAGGGTTGCGATCCGTAGTTGTTCCTTTGTTTAAACAATGCCGGGATGCCGCGCTTCTTAGCAAGCATGGATTTTGTTATGTCAATACCGCAAGGTGAGTCGGGCGCCCCTCAAATCCCCCCACTCACCACCAGATTCACACCCGTCAGGTAAGAAGCCTCATCACTGAGCAGGAACGCGACCGCATTACTGACCTCCTCCAGTGTCCCCAACCGCCGCATGGGCACTTTGGCGATCATCTGTTCTTCCACATTGGCCTGATCCTGGCTGAAGTACTGGGTGCCGGTGGCTGCCTGCAGCTGGCACTGACGCGTCCACATGAACCCCGGGCCGATCAGGGCGGGGGAGATGGCGTTCACTCGGATTCCATAAGGGGCTAGGTCCTTGGCGGCTGTCTCGGTCATCGCGATGACTGCAGCTTTGGAAGCTCCATAGGCGAGCATATTCGGTGGTCCATCGACGCCGGCGTGACTGGCAGTGTTCACGATGGCACCGCCGCCGTTGGCTTTCATATGCGCTGCGGCGGCCTGCAGCACGTGGAACGCCCCGACAACGTTCACGTCCATCACCCGCTGGAAGTCCTCGGCGGGATACAGGTGCGTCGGTGCGAACTCACCCTGGTAGCCGGCGTTGTTGAACACCAGCCGCACCGGCCCGAGCTCAGCCTGCGCCGCCTCGAACGCAGCAGCCACGTCAGCCTGTGCGGTGACGTCACACACGATGGGCTGCAGGCGACCGCCAAATGCACGCAACTCAGTGACCGCAGCCTCGAGCCTCGCTTCGATGACGTCGACCAGCACCAGGTCAGCGCCGTCCTTCGCAAACCGCCGGGCAGTCGCCAGGCCGATGTCGCCGCCCGCGCCGGTGATGAGCGCGGTCAGGCCGCCGAAGTCGTAAGTAGCCGTAGCCATCACAGTCTCCTTATCTGCTGGTTCCAAAGAACCGCGGCAGGTAGCGCATGAAGAAGTACGACAGGATGAGCGGTGGGATCAGCAGCAGCACGATGGACGCTGCCAGCTGACCCCAGGGCACTTCCATGCCGACCGCTGCGAAGCTGGCGGAGGCCACGGGCATGGTCACTGCTTCGCGGGCGGTCAGGATGAACGCCAGGAAGAACTCGTTCCAGACGAGGATGAACACGAACATCGCCATCCCGACCAGGCTGGGTAATGCCAGCGGCAAGGCGATGCGCGAGAACACGCCGAAGGGCCCGAGTCCCTCCAGCATCGCCGCTTCCTCCAGCTCCAGTGGGATCTGTTTGAAGCTCTCGATTGACAGCCACAGCATCGTGGCGATAGTGATGCTCAGGTACGTGATTATCAGGGCTGCGTGTGTGTCGAGCATGTCCAGCTGCAGCCACACCAGGAAGAACGGGATGAACGCCGCGACCGGCGGCATGAAGCGGAGCGAGAGGACGAAGAAACGAAGGTCGTTCTTGGCCCGGAAGTTGAAACGGGCGAAGATGTACGCGGCAGGGACCGCCAGTATGAAGCCGATAACGAGCGCCGACGGGATGATTATCAGGCTGTTCTTCACTCCGCTGATGATGGTGCGGATACTCAGCACGCGTTCGAAGTTCGCAAGGGTGGGTGAGAAGAAGAACTTCGGCGGGTACGAGATGATGTCGACCCGTGTCTTGAACGCCGCCATCACGATCCAGACGATCGGCGCGACGGCGATGATGACTACAGCCGCCAGCAGCAGGTAGCCAAGCGCCTTGCGGAGTTTTACTCGTGCCATCGGCGCATCGCCCTCCACAGCAGGGTCACGATGAAGATGGAGATCGCCACCATGAACAGCGACATTGCGGAGGCGTAACTCACCTGACCGCTGGAGCCCATGCCCTGCCAATAGGCGTACATGTCAAGCGTCTCGGTTGCGATGCCGGGGCCGCCGGCGGTGAGCACAAATATGAAATCGAAGCTGCGGAGCGACTCCATCATCTTTATGAACAGCAGCGGGATGGAGAGCGGCAGGATCAGCGGATACATGATGCGGAGATAGAGTGTGAACGCGTTGGCACCGTCCAGGCGCGCGGCTTCGATCGTCTCTGTCGGCACCTCCTTCAGCAGGATGGCCACGAGCGCGGTGAGCAGGAAGCCCCACTGCCAGATGTCAATCACTGCGATTGACAGGAGTGCCGTGCGGGGGTTCTGCAGGAACAGGTATGGCCCTGCGTTCACGAGGCTGAGAAGATAGTTGATGATGCCGATGGACGGGTCATACATGAGGCGCCACATGTACGCTGCGCCGATGCGGGGCAGCACGGCAGGCAGGATGAAGGTGAACAGCACCAGTTGCCGCAGCCAATTGCGTCTGGCGACCTCATTAACCAGTGGCGCGACCACTGCGGCCACGAACATCGAACCCAGGACGGTCAGCACCAGGAACTGCCCTGAGATCTTCAGGGAGTTCAGGAAGCGCGGGTCCTTGAACATGCGCACGAAGTTCTCGATTCCGACGAAGCTCATCGGATCGGGGCTGCGCATGTCCCAGTCGTGCAGTGCGTAGTAGATCGCGGTGCCCAACGGGTAGAACGCGAACAGGAACAGCAGCACGAAAGTCGGCGCCAGGAACGTAATCAGGAAGTTTCTGTTGCTCATATGCGCAGGTTCATGCCTCGGGTGCTGCAGCCTGGGGCCGGCTGACAGTCAGCCGGCCCCAGTGGGATGGTGATCTCGCCGATCAGTCAGTCAGCGCCCCAGGGCGTTGCGGGCGAACTCCACCGCATCGTCCAGAGCCGCCTGAATGTCGTATGACTGGTTCGAGTAAGCCTGGGTGAACAGCTCTTCGAGCTTGATGCCGAGGTAGTCGCCGATCTCGTTCCATTCAGGAATCTGCGCGATGGTCAGTTCCTGGATCTCCAGCATGCCGCGCATGGCTTCACCGTACTCGGCCGGGTAGGCGTCCGAGAAAGCCTGGCTGGCGAAAGTACCGGTGCGGGCGTTCGTCAGACCCTGACCGCCTTCGACCTTGAGGATTTCGCTCTCCTGACTGGTGAACCAGCCGATGAAGTTGGCAGCTGCTTCGCGTTCGGCATCGGTCATGTTCGCTACTGCCGACAGGCCCAGGCCGTGTGCGCTCAGGCTGGACAGCTGGCCCGCCGGACCTGCCGGAGGCAGCGCGTAGCCCATGCGGTCAACGACAACGGAGCTGTCGGGGTTGAACAGGGTGTCCATCTTCAGGTTCGCGAAAGTGACCACGCCGACCCGGCCCGCCGCGAAGGCGTCCATGGCGTCACTCCAGGACATGGTCGGGCTGGGGCTGTGCTTCACGAGTTCGATGTAGTACTCGACTGCCGCCACTGCTTCGGGTGAGTTGAACACGGGTTCACCGTCTGCATCGAAGAAGCTGCCGCCGAACATGCGCAGGTAAGGGCTGAAGCGCCAGACGTTCATGCCGGAACCGCGCAGGCCGCGGGTGGCAGTGCCGTACATCTGGGGCGGATTGTGCAGGGCCTTGACGACTTCCAGGTACTCATCAAGAGTCGTTGGCACGTCCAGGCCATTCTCCTCGAGCAGGTCGGCCCGGTAGAACATCATGTCGCCTTCGGTCATGAACGGAGCGCCGTAGTTGACACCACCGTAGCTGAGCAGGCCGACGAGGGCGGGCGAGAAGCCATCGACATCGAACTCTTCGGGGTAGAAATCGTGCAGCGGCACGAGCCAGCCGTTAGCGCCAAACTCAGCGATGTTGGCGTCATCGATGTAGTAAACGTCGAACTGGCCAGCGCCGGATGAGGCGTCCAGGCGTGAGCGTGAACGGCGTTCGTTCTCGGACAGGTAGGTGATGTTGACCCGGACGCCGTACTCGGCTTCGAACTCCGGGATGTAGCGTTCCATGAGGGACCACTCCTCACGGGGCTGGGCCAGGACGTCGATGTTGACGGTCTGGGCGAAAGCAGCGCCGGCGAGGGCAGCGATCACTGAGAAAGCAAGTTTGCGCACCGATAACCTCCGTTGGGCTTCTGGGCCCTTCTGCGATGAGAATCTGGACTGGTCCTGAATCAACTGCTCGGGGTCTGACAGTCCAGCATCACCTCCTTGACGGGTCAGGGCTGCGTGCCAGTGACTCCGTGGAGTGCGGCCTGCAGCGACTCAGCAATACTTGAGCGGAGGCTACCAAGCTGAAACAATCCTGTCAAGATTTATTCACAGTTGTGAAACTATCCGCTCAACCCCTGTCGCTCGCCTGTTCTGGGGATGGCCTTCCTGACAGTGCGGGCGCAGCTTGACTGTTGCGGCAGCAGGTTGACATACTGGCCGCACACATGAAGATTGTCTCCACCGGCCCCGGGGTTTTCTGATATGAACACTTGTAGGTGGTGGCGGCAGACAATGCTGAGGGATGCAGTCGAATGAACACAGTGAACAGAACCGGTGTCCAGTCATCCGTTCTCAAGAAGCTGGAGATGGTCAGCGACGAGGTCGGTCGGGCGCAGCGCCGGGTGGCTGCTTACGTCCTCGGCAACCCGGAAGAAGTAATCAGGATGTCGATTACGCAGCTTGCGGAAGCGAGCGAAACGAGCGAGGCGACGGTCGTCCGGCTCATGCAGAGCGTCGGCTTCGACGGTTACAACGACTTCAAGATCAGCCTGTCGCGCTCCATGAGCCAGAACGAAGAGGAGCTGGAACGCAACCTCACGCCCGACGCGAGCACGGCAGACATCATCAGCAACA
This sequence comes from uncultured bacterium, assembly GCA_964411415.1. Classification (GTDB taxonomy): domain Bacteria; phylum Deinococcota; class Deinococci; order Deinococcales; family Trueperaceae; genus CALDPK01. Next base: position 1,097 of record CAYPKV010000122.1, on the reverse strand, counting down.
TCTTCGGGATGACCCGGACCGGCCTCAACGAGACGGTCGATGCGCTTGATCCGGCTGAGGTCGAGAAGGCTGTCGACCTGCTCGCCGGTGCCCGCAGGATCGAGTTCATGGGCGTCGGTGGTTCGGCCGCGGTGGCACATGATGCGTATCACAAGTTCCTGCGGCTTGGTACGCCAGTCAATGCCCTGATGGACCCGCATGACGCGGTTCAGGTGTGTGCCACCCTCGGGCCGGGTGATGTCGTTCTGGCCGTATCGCACTCCGGACGCACGCGCGACATCCTCGATGCGGTGAAGCTGGCCAGAGACTTAGGTGCTTCCGTCATAGCCATATCCCGCTTCGGCCGTTCGCCCCTGCAGCGCCTGGCTGACGTGACGCTCCATACGCTTTCGTCCGAAACCGCGTACCGGAGTGAAGCGATCGCTTCCCGCATCGCTCAGCTGGTCATAATCGACGTGCTCTTCGTGGGCGCCTTCTTCCGGAACCATCCGGTCACGAGCGCCAACCTGGCTCGCTCACGAAGCGCCATCCAGAGCAAGTTCGTATGAAGGAGCTCCTGCTCGGCATCGACATCGGTTCGGGCTCCACCAAGGCCGTACTCACCGATCTGTCGGGTCAGCTGCTGGCCACGGCAGCGGTCGAGCATGCGATGTCGTTCCCCCGGCCGGGCTGGGCCGAGCAGGACGCTGACGAGGTCTGGTGGGCTGATGTTGTCACGGTGTGCCAGGAGCTGTTCGGTTCGAAGCAGTACTCCGGTCAGGACGTAGCAGGCATCGGCATCAGTGGCATCGGCCCGTGCCTGTTGCCGCTTGATGCTGCCGGCCGGCCGCTCCGACCGGCGATCCTGTACGGCATCGACACGCGGGCGACAAGTGAGATCGCGGAGCTGACCGAACAGATCGGTACCGATGAGCTCCTGGCGTTCAGTGGAATGGAGTTCACCAGCCAGGCAGTGGGCCCGAAGATGCTGTGGCTGAAGCGCAACGAACCCGAGGTATGGCGGGACACGCGTACCTTCACTACTGCCAGCAGCTACGTTACGTACAGGCTCACCGGCGAGCACGTCATCGACCGGCACACGGCCCGCCACTTCATGC
>CAYPKV010000121.1:0-5978 GCA_964411415.1 uncultured bacterium | reverse complement strand
GTACGTGACGTCCGGCGCCAGCAGCACCAGCGCCAGTTACGTACTGACCGGCGTCAGCGTGGACGACACCGCGACCACCACGGTCACCGTAGAACCTGCTGGCGGCGCAACGGTCACTGCCACGCTCGACGATAACGAATTCAGCGCCACGCTGACCCTGCAGCCCGGGGTCAACAGCCTGCTCATAACGGCAACATGACGCTTTCAGCGCCGATGGGACTGGACTTCAACGATGCAGTCGCCCAGTCGTTGAGCAGCTACGTGGACCTGCGCCACGAGAACCCGGAGCTCGCTCCCGGTGCATCGGCCTTTCCTGGCAGCAGCACCGTGGTGCTCAACAGCCGGATAATCGCCGACACCGCGGACATGGAGTGGCAGTTCGGTCCGGACACAACCGTACTGTTCGAGAACAGCACGGTACAGGCTGACAACCTCATCGACATCACCTTCGATGACGGGACGCGGGTGAACCTGCACGGTAACAGCATGAGCAGTTACTCGAATTCGGTCGTTATCGGCTTTTACAACGACAGCCAGACGGTACTGTCAGGCAACACGATCGAGTCCGCGGGGGATACTGGCCTGAGTGCCCGCAGCGGCGCAGTTGTCGACCTGAACGGCGGCAATACCCTGACCGCCGGGACCTGGATCAGTCTCACCGGTAACGGCGGCAGGTTAACCGCCAGCAGCAACCGGTTCGAGGTGGCCAGCTCGATGCCTGAGACTGTAGAACTCAGAGGGTCCAGCGCCGGCAGCGAGCTGGAGTTCCATGACAACGTCTTCGAGTGGCATGGCAGTGGCGGCCTGACCGTGGAGGGGGCGGGAGCGTCACGCTCAGTGGCAACACTTTCTACGGTTTCGGGAACACTGGCACTGCAGTGAGCCTGTTGCACTCCCCTGGACACCCGGCTGCCGATGTGCGCATCGAGAACAACCTGTTCACCTCGTTCGAGAACGCCCTGAGCATAGGGCTGGCCGGTGCCCTCGGCGCGGATTACGCAGCCGCCATCAACAACAACGTCTTCGACTTCCCCATGACAGCTGCACCGCAGGCGGCCAGGGTGTCATACTCCAACGCCAGCAACACGAACCTGGATGCCACACGCAACGTCTGGCATGAGTTCACCACCGCTGCGGAGGTCGAAGCGCTGATCGCCTACAACGACAGTACCGCTGTGCTGACAGTGGACCCGGTGACACCACCTGTGGCGCCCTGAGCCTGCGCCGGCAGCTGCACCTGCGCGTACTTATATACGCACTATTCCTTGCCCCAGGGATGTTGTTCCATGGGGCAAGTCACCGTCTGCCCGGATGAGGCTCTGACCAGGAAGATGCGGGGTTCGCCAGGGTTCCCGGACTCAGCCTCATCAACTGGTACGACTGAGCGACAGACACCGTCAGGCAGCGATGACAGCGCCTCGGTTACAATCGCGGCGTGGAGTTCGAAACGTTCGAAGCGTCCGCTGAAGAGCGGCTGGACGCAGCTGTTGCCGGTCAGCTTGGCATCAGCCGGGGCACCGCACGGGACCTGGTCGAGGCCGGTTACGCCCAGGTTAACGGCAAGCCCGTGTCAAAACCGGCCCACCGGCTGGCCGGTGGCGAGATCGTCTCGGTCATGATGCCAGACCTGAGACCGGACCCGGTCGTGGCCGAGGACATCAATGTCGACGTGTTCTTTCAGGACACTGACCTGCTGGTGGTCAACAAACCACCGAACCTGACCGTGCATCCAACGCCGACCCTGCGCTCCGGCACGCTGGTGAATGCACTGATGGGGCGCTACACCCTGTCGCGCGAGCACATGTTCGACCCGCTCGAAGGTGATTACCGCCCTGGCATCGTGCACCGCCTGGACAAGGACACCTCAGGCGTGATGGTCGTAGCCCGCAACGATGACGCGCACCTGGCGCTGATGCAGGCGTTCAAGAAGCGGCTGGTTCAGAAAGAGTACGTCGCGATCGCGGTCGGGCAGCTGGCGGACGAGATCACCCTGGAGGCACCTATCGGCCGCCACCCCGTGAAACGGCAGCAGATGACCGTCGCAGGACTGAACGCCAAGTCTGCCCGCACCATCATCCACGTGCTGGAACGCGTCGAAGGGCACGTACTCGTCCGGGTCAGGCCGCACACGGGCCGGACGCATCAGATCCGTGTGCACCTTGCCCACCTGCATGCCCCGATCCTGGGTGACCAGGTTTACGGACGTACGAGTCCGCTCATCGAACGGCAGGCGCTGCACGCTTTCGCGCTCACCATCCCGCACCCGCATGACGGCCAGACGGTCACGTTCAAGGCGCGCGTGCCGGCCGACATGCGTGACGCCTGGGACGCACTTGGCGGCCACTGGCCTGCCGAGCTGGAGGAACGGAACTGATGGAACTGACCTGGCTGGCCCTGCTGGTTCCGCTCGTACTGGGTGCAGTGCTGGTCATGGGCAGCGCCCGCAGCTTCCGCCGACGGCGTGGCTTCCGGGGCACCGTCGGCACCCTGAGTGGCCTGCTGTTCCTGTCACTGGCCGGCTCCATGGGACTGATCGCCATCGGCATGCGCGGTTACAGCGCCCTCACAAGCGAGCAGACGGCCGCAACCATCACCGTGCAGCGCGGCAACGGCCAGGAGTTTTCCGTGAAGCTGGACTACCCGGACGGCGGCAGTGAGGCGTTCGAACTGTCAGGCGACCAGCTGTACATCGACGCCCGCATCCTGAAGTGGCACCCGCTGGCGAACTGGATCGGCATCGAGACCGGTTTTCAGCTGGACCGCATCTCCGGCCGCTACCTGGAGTTCGCAGACGAACTGAACCAGCCGCGCACGCTGTTCCAGCTGCGTGAGGAGGAGCCGGTCGACCTGTTCAGCCTGGTGCGGCGCTTCCCCGGGCTTGAACCCCTGGTCGACGCCGAGTACGGCTCCGCATCGTTCGTTCCGGTCGATGACGGCGGCATTTACCAGCTGCGGGTGTCGAACACCGGCCTGCTCATCCGCAGGCTCAACTGAACAGCTGCGTTACTCTTACAGGCATGACAACCACTGCAGAAAGTTCGCCGCGCTGGCAGCTTGACAGTATCTTCCCCGGCCTGGACAGTGCCGCCTTCCGCACGGCCCGTCACGAGCTGGAACAGGCCATCAGCAGCCTGGAGGAACAGGCCGCCCACGGCTTCGGTTCGGACGCGGCAGCCGCAGAAGCGACGCTGCGCACAGTCAACGCCACGTCACTGCAGCTGCAGGACGTGATGGCGTACGTGTACCTGCTCATCAGTGTCGACGCCTTCAACGAGGAGGCGCAGGCGGTGCGCTCGGAACTGATGCCGCTGACCGTACGGTTCAGCGACGTGAACACGAAACTGACCGCCTGGGCCGGCACGCTGGACCTGGACGGACTGCTCAAGGCTTCTGACTACCTTAACGAGCACAGCTTCGCGCTGCGCCGCGCTGCTGAGATGTCCGAGAAGCTGATGCCCGAGGCAGCCGAGGAGCTGGCTTCCGCCCTGAACGTGACCGGCGGTAACGCCTGGTCACGCCTGCATGACCAGCTGATCAGCCGCGAGACCATCCGGGTGGAGCTGCCCGGCCAGGAAGCAGCCGATTACGGCCTGGCTGCGCTGTTCAACCTGCAGCACGACCCGGATGCAGCCGTGCGCCGTGCCGCCTGGCAGGCGGAACAGCAGCTGCTGGAACGCAACCAGGTGTCTTTCGCCGCTGCCATGAACTCGATCAAAGGCCAGGTCGGTGAACTCGCCCGCCGGCGCGGCTGGGACAGCGCCCTTGCCGAGGCGCTGCATCAGAACCACATCGATGCCGAGACGCTGGAAGCGCTGCAGACTGCGGTGACGGAGACGTTCCCGCTCATGCGCCGTTACCTGCGTGCCAAGGCGAAGCTGCTGGGCAAGGAGCAGCTGGGCTGGTACGACCTGAACGCTCCCGTCGGCGACGGAACGGCGCGTCAGTGGACCTGGGACGAGGCGCGGGAGTTCGTGGTGAAGCAGTTCCGCAGCTACTCGGATGACCTGGCTGACTTCGCTGACAGTGCGTTCGAACGTGGCTGGCTGGACGGTCCGCCCCGCCGGGGCAAGACGAACGGTGCGTTCTGCATGGAGATCGGCGGCAAGGAAGAGACGCGGGTCATGCTGAACTTCGGCGGCACGCTCAACGACCTGTTCACCATTGGTCACGAGCTGGGTCACTCGTATCACGCTGACCGCATGTTCAAGTTCCGCCGTACGGCGCTGCAGCGGCGTGATCCGATGACGCTGGCTGAGACCGCCAGCATCTTCTGCGAGACGATCATCTTCAACGCGGTGCTCAAGGAGGCAGGTGCGGACGAGCGGCTGGGCATCCTGGAACAGGACCTGGCCGGGGCGACGCAGCTGCTGGTCGACATCCACTCGCGCTTCCTGTTCGAGAGCGGCGTGTTCAACCAGCGTGCCCGGCGGGAACTGTCGATCGCGGAGTTCAACAGTCTGATGCTGGACGCCCAGGAGCAGACGTACGGTGATGCACTGCACCCGGACGAGCGGAACCAGTGGATGTGGGCGCACAAGGGGCATTACTACAGCGCCGGCCGCAGCTTCTACAACTTCCCGTACACGTTCGGGTACCTGTTCGGCCTGGGTCTGTACGCCGAGTACCAGCGGCAGCCGGACGGTTTCCACGCGCGTTACGACGAGCTGCTCGCTTCGAGCGGCATGGGCAGCGCCTGGGAGCTGGGTCAGCGCTTCGGCATCGACATCCGCGACCCCGGTTTCTGGCGCGGCAGCCTCGGTGTACTGCAGGAACGCGTCGAAGAGTACGAACGGCTCGCCTGAACACCCCAATCTTTGTATGACCGGTAGTAAACTCGTCTGATACGTAAGCCGCCCGGGAACGGGCCCTGCGGGAGGAGAACCTGTGAACTACAGCAAGATGTTCGATCTGTCCGGCAAGAACGCCGTGGTTATCGGTGCCGCCAGCGGCATCGGCCGTGAGACCGCCCGGGGCCTGGCGGCCTTCGGTGCCAACGTAGTCGTCGCTGACCTGAACGGTGACGCGGCTGCCGAGGTGGCAGCCCAGATCAAGGCTGACGGCGGTACCGCGTCCGCGCAGACGGTGGACTTCACCAACCCGGAGCAGGTCGAAGCCCTGGTCCGCAGCGTCCCGCAGCTGGACGTGCTGGTGGCCACCCCGTCGATCAACGTGCGCAAGCGCCTGCTGGACACCTCGGTCGAGGAGTTCGAACGCGTCGTGAACGTGAACCTTAAAGGTGCGTTCGTCAGCATGACCAGCGCTGGCCGGGCCATGTCCGAGCACGGCAAGGGCGGCAGCATCATCATGTTCTCCAGCATCCGCAGTGAGGTCGTTGAGCCCGGCCAGGGTGTGTACGCCGCCACGAAGGCCGGCACCCTGCAGATGGCGAAGGCCCTGGCTGCCGAACTGGGTCCCAAGGGCGTGCGTGTGAACGCCATCGCCCCGGGTGTCGTCGAGACGCCGCTGACCGAGCAGATCAAGGCGCAGCCTGACTGGTACGACGCCTACGCGAAGAAGAGCGTGTTCGGCCGCTGGTCGCAGCCGAGCGAGCTGGTTGGCGCCGCGGTGTTCCTGGCGAGTGACGCCAGCAGCTTCGTGACCGGCACCCTGCTCAAGGTGGACGGCGGCTGGACCGCAGCCGACGGCAGGTTCACCCCGCCCCTGCCGTGAGCGTCGACGAACTGGCGGCGAAGGCCGCAGCAGCGGTCGACCGGGACCGGCTGGTGGAGCTGACCCAGAGCCTGGTGCGCATCCGCAGCGTTTACGAGCCCGAGACGGGCGGCAACGAGACCGAAGCCGCGAACTTCGTGGCCCAGTGGCTGCGTGACAGTGGACTTGATCCGGTGGTCGAAGAAGCGGCGCCGGGCCGGCCCAACGTCATAGCCGACTGGAGCGGTACGGCCTTCGAGCCCGGCAAGGGCCGCACCCTGATGCTTGAAGGTCACACGGACGTGGTCACCGAGGGTGACCCGGCCACG
>CAYPKV010000120.1:0-6042 GCA_964411415.1 uncultured bacterium | reverse complement strand
CTCCTGGTTCATACCTGCGACCGGTTGGGCCGGTGGCAGGTTATTCTTCTGGTCAAAGGCATTGCAATGCACTGGCTAATCCCGAGTATTAAAGTCGGAATTGTTGAGGCCATATTCGCACTGGCAGGTCCGGCCCGTCAAGACACCGTAAGCAGGATCGGGCGCCCGGGCCCCCGGGTTGTCCCGGCACTGAGTCGTGCTCATGCAGTCCGCCAGCCGGTCGGGCGATAATGGGACGCGTACAACGAAACGGAGGAACGAACCATCAACACCCTCGAGCAGATGCAGTCTGCCGGTCACGAACAGGTCTGCTTCTTCAGCGACCCCAGGACCGGACTGCGTGCCATCATCGCCATCCACAGCACCGCACTCGGCCCGGCACTCGGTGGCTGCCGCGTCTGGCCGTATGAAAGCGAAGCGGCTGCGCTCAACGACGTGCTGCGGCTGAGCCGGGCCATGACCTACAAGAACGCAGCCATGGGCCTGCCGCTTGGTGGCGGCAAAGCTGTGATAATCGCTGATTCCGGGCTGGACAAGTCACCGGAGCTGTTCGAGGCTTTCGGGCGTGCCGTGGAAAGCCTGGGTGGCCGGTACATAACCGCTGAAGACGTCGGCACCGAACCTGAGGACATGGAAGCGGTGAAACGGATGACGGCGCATGTCGCTGGCCTGCCGGACACCAGCGGAGACCCTTCCCCTGCGACCGCGTTCGGTATTTACAGCGGTATCCGGGCGGCCCTGCGGCATGTTTTCGGCAGTGATGACCTGGCAGGCCGGCGGGTGGCAGTACAGGGCCTCGGTGCAGTCGGCATGAGCCTGTGTGAGTACCTGGCGAAGGACGGCGCCAGCCTGATCGTCACGGATATCGCTCAGAAGCGCATCGACTATGCAGTGCGTGAGCTTGGTGCTGAAGCCGTGGCCAGCGAGGCGATCTATGACGCCGACTGTGACGTGTTCGCCCCCTGCGCCCTCGGTGCGGTCGTGAACGACCAGACCGTGCCCCGGTTCAGGGCCCGTATCATCGCCGGTTCAGCCAACAACCAGCTGGCCGAGGCCCGTCATGCTGACGCGCTCCGCGCCCGGGGCATCGTCTACGTGCCGGATTTCATCATCAACGGTGGCGGTGTCATCAACATCGCAGTGGAGCTGCAGCCTGGAGGGTACGACCGGGAGCGCGCCTACGTGCAGATCGGCACCATCGGTGACAAGGTCACCACGGCTCTGGCGATGGCTGAAGAGCGTGACATCTCGACCGACGCAGCGGCGATGCTGATGGCTCAGGAGCGGCTGCAGGCAGCCTGAAGCCGGGCCGGCCGGAAGCCGCGGATATTGTACGGACTGCAGTACAACAGCGGTGCGCACGGCCGGCCCCTCACATACCGCTTACAATCATCCAAACCAACTTGGGAGGAGTGAGCGGAATGGACGCAAGCACCCGTGTCGAGCAGCTGCTCGCTGACAAAGGCCGCCAGGTACATTCAGTCAGACCGGACCAGACGGTTCTGGAAGCACTTGAAGCGCTCGCAGAGCACAACATCGGGGCGCTCGCTGTCGTAGAAGGCGGCCGCCTTGCAGGTATTTTCTCCGAACGTGACTACGCCAGAAAAGTGATCCTGCAGGGCCGCGCCTCCCGGGACACGCTCGTGCGGGACAGCATGACGGCTGACGTCATCACAGTTTCGCCCGGAGACAACATGCGGGTATGCATGACGCTGATGACCGACAAACGGATCAGGCATCTGCCCGTACTCGACGGTGACCGGCTGGTGGGCATGATCTCAGTCGGTGACGTAGTCAAGGCTGTCATGGCCGAGCAGCGGTTCCTCATCGAGCAGATGGAGAGCTACATCCGCGGCTGACAATCAGCGACAGCCGGTGTCACGGACAGCCGTCCGCATCCGGGTGGTGCAACCTGCGGAACTGGTCTGCGACCCGGCTGCCGCCACCGAACTGCTCCTCGACCCGTTCGATGAAACGCTGCAGGGCCGCAGCGTCCACCTGGGCGAGCGGTGGGTGCGGCTGCTCGAGCAGGGACAGGAAAGCTTCAGCACGGCGGCTGCCGAGCTCCTCGATGAGGGCGTGCGCGATGATCATGTCTCCATAAAGCATGCCGTCATGATGCACGGCTGACCGCTGCAGGCAGGCGACCTGCCCGGCAATGACGCACCATGACTGGGCAAAAACCAAGGCGCGGCCCGAGGATCAGAACGCGCCTTCCGCTACCTGCAGGCAGGTCAGGCCGAGGGAGCGCCACATCTTCACTACCCGGTCACGGTCATCCAGCACCAGCAGCACGTCAGTCTGCTCGTAGCCGGCTTCGAACCACGACCTCTTCAGACGGTCATCGGGCGTGAAATCATGTTCGGGCCGCATAACGAGCCGGTCACAGGGCACTTCATGCTGCCTGAACCACTCCAACGTGCCCTCCCTGACGACTTCACTGCGACCCGTCAGGAAATGGATCTCATGTCCGGCGGCTTTCAGCGCCCGCAGCAGCGTGATCACCGGCCGCACAGGTGCGTCAGCGACCGACCTTCTGAAGAACTCACCGTAGTCTTTCGGATGACCGCGGACCAGGTGCACCCGATGCTCAGCGTCGGACACTGTGCCGTCCAGGTCGCTGATCACAATCATGCGGCCCCCTTCCTGGCCAGCCAGATGACGTGGCGGCCGGCTTTGCCCTTGCGGGCCCTGGCGTTCAGCTGCCGGACCTGCAGGCCGGCTCGGGCGAGCCTGTCGGTGAAAGCGCGGCTGGGGAAAGCTGACCAGACCGCAAGTACGCCACCAGGGCGCAGGGCAGCTGCCGCTTCAGCGATCCCGGCCGCCTGGTAGAGGCGTTCGTTCGCCTCAGCCGAGGTACCTTCCGGGCCGTTGTCCGTATCGAGAAGGATCAGGTCGAACGTGCTGAGCGAGCGCTGCATGACCGCGGCGACATCGGCGACTGCGACCTGAACCCGTCCGTCATCGAGTGGCCGGCCGCTCAGGTCACCAAGGAAGCGGTGGTTCCAGTCCACCACCTCCGGAACCAGTTCGGCGACGGTCACCCGCGCGTCCAGGGGCAGCAGATCGAGGGCAGCGCGCAGGGTAAAGCCCATGCCAAGTCCACCGATCAGCACCCGGCGTGGTGCCTCGTGCGCGTCGATGGCGGCCCGCGCCAGCTCCTCCTCGGACTCATGCATCCGGCTGTTCATCAGCTCGACCCGCTCGAGCCTGAGTGAGTACTCGCGGTCACGGCGGAACAGGCTCAGCTGACCGCCATCGCCCGGGATGTCGGCGTCCCCCAGGTGTTCCCAGGGTATCAACGTGCGCTTCCGGTGGCGTGGATCATCCTGCAACTATAGTGCGTCAGGGCAATCCAGTCGCTCCGTACAGCGTACCCAGTAAGTGGTGGCCTGCACACAGCTGCGTACGGAGTTGATAGAGTGCAGCTACGGAGAGCAGATGAGCAACGACCGGGACAACAGGGATCCGCTTCGCACCATCAGGCTTATGTGGGACCCACCGCCAGCCGGCAGCCGTGGACCCAAAGCGCGACTGACAGTCGCTGAGATCGTCGCAGCAGCGATCAGCCTGGCGGACGAGTCAGGCACCGAGGCACTGTCGATGCGCCAGGTTGCCCGGGCACTCGACTGCGGCACCATGAGCCTCTACACCTACATAAGCAGCAAAGCCGAACTGCTGGAACTGATGATCGATCATGTGCACGCTGAAATAAGCCCGCCGGACGAGGAGCTGGATGGCCGGGGTCAGCTGTTCGCCCTTGCGTTGCAGCAACTGAGCCTGTATCAGCGGCACCCGTGGATCCTGCAGTCCAACCTCGTCCGCCTCGCCCTCGGGCCCCGTTACCTCGACGCCGCTGAGCTGCAGCTTCAGGCCCTCGAGCGCCTCGGCCTGTCACCGGAAGACATCTTCCAGTCCTCACTGGCACTGAACAGCTACGTACACGGCGCTGCCCGCAGCCTGCTGCTTGATGATCAGGCGCACCGTGACGCTGGAGTGAACCGCAGCACGTTCGAAGCAGCCCGGGACAGCTTCTGGGAACGGTACTTCGACCTGGAGCGGTACCCGGCGCACACCAGGCTGTGGACCTTCGGTGGGATGAAGGACAGGCGCGTACCGTTCGAGTTCGGGCTGAACCGCCTGCTGGACGGTATCGAAGCCCTGCGCGGGTCCTGAAGATCCGCTGCAGGTGGCTGCCTGCGGGGGTTATTGTCTGTGCATGAACGCCACCAAGACCCTGCCCGACCGCAAAGACGTCGATCCGCAGTTCACCTGGAACACCGCCAGCCTCTTCGGCAGCGAAGCTGACTTCGAAGCCGAGAGCAGCCGCACCGAGACGGATTACGCGGCATTCGCAGGCAACCAGGGCAAACTCACGGCCGGCACGCTCTACGATCTCCTCGAGAACTACTTCGACCTGAGCGCCCGCCTGCGCCGCCTCGGGCTGTACGCCAGCCTGCCCACCAGCGCTGACGCTACTGACCAGCAGGCGAAGGCCCGGCTCGGCCGCTTCATGGGCCTGGCCAGCAAAGCTTCGGCAGCGACCGCCTGGCTGGTACCTGAACTCCTGGCAGCTGGCCGGGAAACCCTCGCAGACTACGAAGCGGAGGACCCGCGGCTTGGCAGGTACCGCCGGTACTTCGACCGGCTCGAAGCACAGCGCGAACACGTGCGCAGCAGCGAGATCGAACTGCTCCTCGGTTCCCTCGCCGACGCTTTCGGCGGTGCAGGCCGCGCCCGTGGCAGCCTGGTGAGCAGCGACATCAGCTACGAACCGGTGGTGCGCAGTGACGGCAGCACCAGCGCCGTCGCACCCAGCACGATCGACAGCCTGCTCGGCGACCCGGACCGTGAAGTCAGACGGCAGGCGTTCTGCAGCTACGCTGATGCCTTCCTCAGTTTCCGCAACACGCTGACCGACCTTTATGCCACCCGGGTCAAGCAGGCTGTGTTCAGCACGGGTGCCAGGAACTACGGATCGACGGTCGAAGAGGCGCTGGCGCCGCGTGAAGTGCCCCGCGCGGCCCTGGACTCGGTCGTGCGCGTGTTCCAGCGGCGCCTGCCGGTCTGGCACCGCTACTGGTCCGTGCGCCGCCGGCTGCTGGGCGTCGCGGAGCTTGAGCCATGGGACGTGTTCGCACCGCTCAGCCGCAGCCCGCTGCACATCCCATACAGCCAGTCGGTCGAGTGGATAACGGAGTCGGTAGCTCCGCTCGGCGAAGAGTACGTCAGCAGGCTTGAACGCGGTCTCAAGGAAGAACGCTGGGTCGACGTGTACCCGAACCGCGGCAAGCGGGAAGGCGCGTTCGCAGCGCACGCCCCGGGCAGCCAGCCGTTCATCATGATGAGCTACGACAACGGTACCGGGGGCCTCAGCACGCTCGCGCACGAACTCGGCCACGCGATGCACGCCCAGCTGACGATGGCTGAACAGCCGGTCGTGTATGGCGGTTACAGCATGGTCGTCGCCGAGACCGCTTCGAACCTCAACCAGGCACTGCTGTTCCCGTACCTGCTGGACGGCAACAGTGATCCGGAGTTCCAGATCGCGATCATCGAAGAAGCGCTCTACAACCTGCACAGGTACTTCTTCATCATGCCGACCCTGGCCCGTTTCGAACTGGCCGTGCATGGCGCCGCTGAACGCGGGGAAGGCCTTACGGCTGACCGGCTCAACCAGATCTCTGCTGATCTGTTCAGAGAAGGCTACGGCAGTGAGCTGGCAGTTGACGAGCGCACCGCGATCACCTGGGCGCAGTTCCAGCACCTGTACGTGCCGTTCTATACATTCCAGTACGCGTGCGGAATAAGCGCTGCCGCTGCCCTCGGCGCAGACCTGCGCAACGGGGTGGCCGGTGCCAGGGAGCGGGTACTTGGCTTCCTGGCCAGCGGCGATCACCTCGACCCGATCGAGACGCTGCGGCGTGCCGGTGTGGACCTGACGACCGATGACCCCATCGAGAAGGCTTTCGACTCGGTCGAGTACTACATCAACCGGCTCGAGGAACTGGCAGACCAGCGCGCAGCGTGAGAACGTTCTCC
>CAYPKV010000119.1:0-6098 GCA_964411415.1 uncultured bacterium | reverse complement strand
TCCCTGCCGAAGCGTACGTCCACATCACGGGCACTCAGGGTCAGGGCCGGGCCCCAGTGTTCGAGCCGCGACTCAAGGGTACCGGCCAGCTCGGTTGCCGGGGTCCGGTCGTCAGCCGGCACAATGACGATGGTCCTGACCCCGTTGCCCCGGCGGGCAGCCCCGCGATCCTTGTCCTGGACACGTTCAAGGACGTTCCGGGCGATCTGCGCCATCATCTCGGGGTGACGGGCGACGAAACTGCGGTCCAGCCGCACCAGCCGCGAGTCCCTGATCGCCACGACGGTTTCGCCACGCGGAGCGTCGCCAAGCACCGCCATCTCACCAATGCTGGCGCCCCGGCCCAGTTCTGCGGCCGGCTCGAGAGCGCCATCAGCCAGGATGCGCAGGCGGCCACTGACGAGCAGGTACATGCCGTCAGCAGCGTCACCACGGCTGTACAGCGTTTCACCCCCGGCGAGCTGCAGCCAGCTGACTGCGTTCTGGAGCTCGTGGATCTGAGCGCTCGTGAAGTCCGGGAACCAGCGTTCCATGATCGCGCTCAGCTGCACCCGCTGCAGGCGCGGTTCCATCTGACGGATCAGCGCATCCCGCAGTTCCGGCGCACCGTCTGCGAGCAGGTCAAAGTCATGCCGGGCCAGGCGGATCAGCCTGCTGTCCTTCAGCGCCCTGACGGTCGCGGTCCTGATCTGCCCGGCGACGAGCGCCATCTCCCCGACCGTCGCCCCGGGTTCCAGCACGTCCACCCGGATGTCGCGTCCCTCATCGGTACGGACCGTTACCTCGAGCTGGCCGGAGTTCAGTACGAACACCGCGTCACCGACATCGCCCTGACTGACGAGCGTTTCTCCGGCCGCCAGGTTCACGTCAACGAGGGCAGGTCCGAGCCGCTCCAGCAGTGAATCGCCCAGCCCGTCAAAGAGGGTGCTCTGCGCGAGCCGGTCGTGCGAAGCGGCCATCAGTTCGTGAACGGCTCGCAGACTTCGTCCAGCGCTGACCAGCTGCTGCCGTAGCCGCTGAACAGGGGGACGTCGGAAAGAGCCGGGTCGGCCAGCCAGGGAACCTCAAGACCATCACCACCCAGTGAGGAGTGCTCCGGATGGCACAGGAAGCCCTGGTTGCGGCCCAGGTCGTGGGCCATCAGCACGCTGACGTACGGTGCTGCGAACGAGGTACCGGCGTAGCCGACGGTCCTGGTGGCGCTGTTGCTGCTGGTCAGGAAGAACAGCCCACCGGGAGCGAGCACGTTGGCGCGGTTCGAGTAGGCAGCCGGCGACTGAGCGTAAGCGGTCCCGCCCTCCACATCGTACGAGCATCTCCACCCGTTCCGAGCCACCTTCGTTGTAACAGACCCCACCCGGATCAGCGGGATCGCCGAACGGGCAGCTGAAGAACTCCGCGAACGGGTCCTGGGCCGGCGCTGCCGTCAGCACCTCACTCGCCAGCAGTGGATCAGCGCCGTTCACCTGGGCTACGGCTGCGACGTACTCTTCGAACGAGCCGAGGCCGCTCGCCGCGAGGTCGTCAGTTACTGCGCAGGGCAGAAGCACGAAGCTCATGTTGATCACGAAGCGGGTGACAGGCTCGGTGTGGAAGCCCGCGACCTGTCCTCCCTGATCGTTCCAGTACAGGATCTGCTCGCGCATCCTGTTAACGATGCCGCTGCTGTCAAGCCCGTTGGTGTTGAGCATCTGCACGATGAAGGCCGATTCCCACTGTGCCTGCGCAGGCTGATCCCACCAGAACACCCGGTGCGGTCCGGGCGCGGCGTTACCTATGAAAGTGTGGTTGAGCCCGGTGCGGCGCAGCAGCTCCGCCAGATGCTCGGCTACCAGCACGCCGTGCGGCAGGGTGCCGTTGTCCTGGTGCACCTGCAGCGACTCGACGGTCGCGTGGATGGTGGGCCAGAAGTAATGGTCGTTACCGTCAGGGCCGAAGTCGTCTACTACCAGGATGACGACGGGAGGGTGGGTGGCACCCGGCTGCACCCGCAGGACCGGCAGCAGCGGGTCCAGGGCTTCGCGGCCCGGCACGATCCGACCGCCGAACGAAGCAGTGTCCGCCAGGAACAGTCCGCCCACTGCTCCCACCGCCTGAAGTCCCGCGCCGACAGCCTGCAGGCCCTGGCCGGGCATGTGGAAGTCTGTGGCTGCGCAGTGTCCGACAGTGCTGCTGTAGCTGGCCGGGCCGTTGTTGTCAGCGCTGGCGGCGCTGACCGTGGTCCACGTTTCCAGCACCTCCGGTTGCGCCGGTGGCGTGGGATTGACCGCAGCGAAGGCGACGCCGCGGTTGCCGTTCAGGTCGACGGCGAGCGCGCGGAGAACGACGGAGCCGGCAGGCAGCTGCCAGTCCGCGGACCAGCTGTCCGCCGCCCCGAAGACGATGGGACTGACTCCACCGGTCAGGTCCGCGCTGTCGCTGCTGGCGATCAGCTGCTGACCGTGCCACAGCTGCACGCTGCGGACTCCGCGGTCATCGGTGACGGTGCCACTGATGGCCGTGGCACCCGGGCTGAGCGGGTCGAAGCGGACGACCGGCGCCTGCCAGTCTTCCAGGGCAGTTTCCTCGGTCTGCAGTTCAAGCTGACTGTTGCCGCTGAAGGAGGCGCCTTCACTGACCTCGCCATCGGTGTACACCTTGCCGGTGACGGT
The DNA here is from genome assembly GCA_964411415.1 of uncultured bacterium. GTDB lineage: Bacteria > Deinococcota > Deinococci > Deinococcales > Trueperaceae > CALDPK01. The sequence goes on along the minus strand of CAYPKV010000119.1, from coordinate 3,447 downwards.
GGCGCTGAGCTCGAGGCTGTCGCCACCACCCTGCACCCGGACGGTCGCGCCGGCAGGACCGGCACTCAGCAGGCGTCCGCTGCCCGGAGCAGTGCTGAACACCACGTCGAACTGACCGGCAGGGATCTCCGACGTACCGTCGGCAGCGACCACCCGGACGCCGAAACCGATGACCTCCCCGGGGCTCGCGTAGCGGCCCGGGACGAGCGGGAACAGTTCCACGCCGCCCAGGATGGGATCGAGAGGCAGCTCCGGTGCGTAGCTGCCGGCACTGAGGCCGAGCGTCATCGAACCGTGAAGGAGCGGTGCATCACTGTCGGCTCCGTAAGCGAACATCGTGACGCTGTACGTACCCGGGTCAAGCTCCAGCTCCAGGGTGTCGCCGGCCGCGACTTCCCGACTTTCGCCGGGCTCCCAGGTGATGGTGTAGCGGACCACAGCGGATGTGCCATCGGCTGCGAGCGGCAGGTTGGCGCCTTCTGCAGGGAATGCGAGCGTTACAAGCGCTTTGCCGGTTCCTTCATCAGGCCCGGAGCCGTCTTCGTCCTCAGCAGGTGTCTCTGGCGCTCCGGGCTGGGGTGCCGGTTCCTCAGGACCGTCCGGGGCGCCCGGGACCAGGCTGCCTGCCGGCCCGCTGCAGGCGGTGGCCAGCACGACCAGAAGGGCTAGTACAACTGCAAGATGTCGGCTCAACTTCGACCCCCGTCAGACTGCATCGCCGCAGCCTCTGGCTGCAGCATATCAACGGTTTCAGGCGTCCCCTGCGGCTCCTGTCACCCGGCGCTGCCACTCAGTCAGCCCGCGGTCCCATCAGGCCCTGCAAACCGTCGAGTGCAGCGCTCACGACCCGGGCCGGATCAGCTTCAGCAGCTTCGCTGCGCAGGCCGTTCAGCTGCGCTTCACCCAGGTCACTGAGCGAACCGGCAGTGACCCTGTCGAACGCTTCCTGCACCTCTTTGTCCATCGCCGCTCCGATCGCAGCCAGCTGGGCTTCGGCGGCCAGCGCCAGCCAGGTGCCAAGGAGCCTGTCCACGTTCACGAGCAGTGCTGCCGCGCCGACCAGTGCCGCGGCCGTCTCGCGGACGTTGCCCATCTCAGCGAGCAGCTGCAGGCTCTCAGTCAGGTGCGCGGCAGCCTCGCTGCTGTTCTCGAGCCGGTACTGCAGGTAGCCGAGGCTGTTCAGTGTCACGGCGATGCCAAGGCGGTCGCCGATCTCGCGCCGCAGACCGAGGCTCTCGAAGTTCATCTCGAACGCAGTGTGCAGGTCGCCCTGCTCTGCGGCCATGAAGCCGACGTTGTTCAGGGCCACGGCCGTACCGGCCAGATCACCGATCTGCCGGCGCAGCTGCAGGCTCTCCCCGAAGTGCTGACGGGCGGTTCCGGCGTCATCAAGCATCGCTGCGATGATGCCCAGGTTGTTCAGCGCGTTGGCGATGCCAAGGGTGTCGCCGATCTCCCGCCGGCGGTTCAGGCTCTCCTCGAACAGTTGCCGCGCCGGCTGCAGACGCCCCTGGTGCAGTTCGATGTTGCCCAGGCCGTGCAGGGCGCGGGCTTCACTGCGCACCGCTTCATGCCTGCGGGACAGTTCAAGTGCACGGCTCAGGTGGGTGCCGGCCTCGCTGTAGGCGCCCTGCTGCCACAGCACGTTGCCACCCAGGGCCAGCAGCACCTGGATGAGTTCGGTCTCCTCACCGGTCTCCTCGAACACACTGAGCGCCTGCCGCAGCCAGCTGACCGAGCCTTCGTAATCGCCCTGCTTCTCACTCAGCTCGCCGAGCAGGCGCATGCTTACGGCCTCGCCATGCCGGTCCGCCAGGGTGACTGCAAGCTCAAGCGCCTCCCGGAAGCCCTCCTCGGCCTCTGTGTACCGGCCCATGTGCATGAGCACCTGGCCACGCCGTTGCAGCACCTCGAGGCGATCGGCACCCTCCAGCTCCGGAAGCAGTTCACCGAACCAGCGCAGGGCAGTGTCGTTGGCGTACGACTCCTGAGCCGCGATGCCGGCACGTTTCAGATACACATGCTTACTGTCCACGTCGTTACCCAAACCATAGTGTACCGCCAGCTGCTCAAGGTACGGCTCAGACGCGGTCGCCTGCGCCTCGAGGAAGCGTGCCAGACGCGTGTGCAGGTCTGCACGCAGCGAGTAGGGGATGCTGGAATAGCTGATATCGCGTGTCAGAACCTGCCGGAAAGCGTACGAAAGCGGCGATGGCCGGGTGAGCTGCAGAAGTTCCAGCCGGTCGAGATCCCCGGCGTGGCCGGTCAGTCGCGGCAGCCCTCCCTCAGCGGGGTAGTAACCGTCCAGCCAGTCCAGCCGGAACTCCCGACCGATGATGCTGGCCGACTTGACGACCGTCTGCTGCTGTGCGCTGAGCCGGTCCAGGCGGCTCAGCACCAGGCTCTGCAGGCTGGCGGGCAGCTCGTCGGTTTCCCGGCCATCCGGCGTCGCTTTCACGAAGTCGGCCAGCTCAGTCAGGTAAAGCGGGTTGCCCTGTCCCTGCCGCAGGATCCTGTCCTGCAGGCCACTCGCCAGTTGCGCCGGACCAAGCCGGGCCTGCAGCAGCCGGGCCGCGTCAGGGTCACTGAGGGGCGGCAGCTGCAGCCGCAGGGCAGCCGCGCTGGCAAAGCCGTCCGCTTCCGGGCGGGTACTGAGAAGCAGCAGCAGCGGCAGGCCCGCTGCCATGCGTTCGACCGCAGCAACGACATCAAGACTGAGCGAGTCACACCATTGCAGGTTGTCGATCAGCAGAACCAGGCTGGAACCGCGTGCTGCCGCCTGGCGGGCGGTGCGACGCAGCAGTTCGAGCAGGAGACCTTCCCTGGCGGACTTGCGCAGTTCACCTTCGAGCGATGCCGTGAGCGGCGTGTCCGGCACCTGCAGGCCGAACACCGGCCCGAGCAGCGGGAGCCGGCCCAGCAGGTCCGCTGCCTGCTGCCCAAGAGCTGCATGCAGGGCAGAGCTGGTCACCGGGCCGGAACCGAGCCCGAGCAGGCTGCGCAGTACACGCCGGAACGGCAGGTACGGAGTATCGCTGAAAGTCGCGTCGGCCTCGCCTGCCAGCAGCTGGCTGCCAGCCAGTTCCGGCAGGCCGAGGAACTCACTGAGCAGGCTGGTCTTGCCTATTCCGGCCTCGCCGCTGACCAGGACCGTCCGGCCCCGGCCCTGCCGCGCGGTCTGTGCCTCCCCCAGCAGCTGTGCCAGTTCAGCTGACCTGCCGAACAGCGTTCCGGTGGGCCGCAGATCGAGCGGGACTTCATGATCGGCAGTCGCCTGGGGTTCGTGCACCGTGACAGGCTCAGGCCGGCCTTTCACCTGCAGGCTGACTGGCGGGCCCCAGTCGAACTGCTCCCGCGTCTCCAGCCGCACCGCTTCGGCCGCCAGAATCTGGCCCGGTGCGGCGTGACTCATGAGCCGTGCGGCCATGTTCGTCTCGTCCCCCAGCA
>CAYPKV010000118.1:1052-6158 GCA_964411415.1 uncultured bacterium | reverse complement strand
TTGACGGACATGTTGATGTCTTTCAGGGCGTGGAACTTGCCGAACCACTTGTTGAGGCCCTCGATCTCGATGATCGGCCGGCCGCCTTCCGGTGCGTGGGCGCTTACGTTACGGGCGCCTTGTGCAGCTGTCTGGGTCACTTTGAGGTTTCCTCCACTGTGAGTATGCATGATGGCCGCGCTGCGGGCCAGTCCGTACTATTCATGGTCATCAGCGTTCTCCCAGGCCGAGCTGTTTCTCGAGCTGACGGCTGGCTATCGACATGCGCCAGGCGAAGAAGAAGTAGACAACGGCCATGAACAGGGACATCTCCATGTAGACCCCGCCGGGGATCTGCAGCGAAGCTGTCTGGTTGGGGATGATACGGCGTCCGATCTCGAAGAAGTCGAACAGGCCGACGATGAACACCAGCGAGGTGTCCTTGAACAGGCCGATGGCCTGACCGACGATCGCCGGCAGGATGGCACGCAGAGCCTGGGGCAGCACGATGAGCGACATCGTCTGCCAGCCGGACAGGCCGAGGGCACGGGCGGCTTCGTTCTGCCCGCGCGGCACCGCCTGCAGGCCGCCCCGCACGTTCTCCGCCATGTAAGCGGCCGAGAACAGGGTGATGGCGACGAAACCGCGGATCAACGGGTCGATCGCATCGGGACCGACGTTGAAGACGAGCGGTACCATCAGCGAGGCGATGAACAGCCAGGTGATCAGTGGCGCACCACGGACGATCTCGATGAAGGCGATGCAGGTGTACTTGATGGCCGGCAGCTGGCTGCGGCGACCGAGTGCCAGGGCGACGCCGATCGGGAAGCTGAGCACGATGCCGACGACAGCCAGCACGAGCGTGAGCATGAAACCGCCCCAAAGGCGCGTACCGACGGTCTGCAGCGGACCGCTGTTCCAGACGCCGTAAAGCAGGATGACGGTCGCGGGGATCGAAGCGCCCCACAGCCACGGCAGCGTCTTCGCTGCAGCCGGGAAGCTGCGCCCGGCCAGGAATGCAAGCAGGCCGGCCAGGCTGGCGCCCAGCCACAGCCAGCGCACGCTCGGCCAGTAAACGAGGGCGATCGCGGTGGCCAGGAACACGATGCCGGCCATGCTCCAGTACACGCCCCGGATGATGGTCCCGTTCGGCGAGCCCCGGCTGGCTCCGGCACTCAGCCCGAGCAGGGCGATGAACATGCCGGCCACGCTGATCGGACGCCACAGCAGTTCCGGCGGGTAACGGTACACGAACAGCAGCCGCATGTTCTCCCACAGCGGTCCCCAGGCGGCACTGAAGAACACCCAGCTGATCAGGCCCCAGGCAGCCCAGGCGATGACGACGGCCAGCACGATGCTGAGTATCGAATCGAAGACGGTCGAGAACAGGTTCGTTCTGAGCCAGGCGGCGACACCGCGGCTGCCGGCTGGTGGTTCCCTGGAGGGGATCATCTCCATGGCGTTACCTCTCCACCAACGCGATGCGGGCGTTGACTATGTTGAGTGCGAGGGCGAATATCAGGCTGATCACCACGTAAGTGACGATGAGCATCAGGGTGACGGGCACACTGGCTCCGGTCTGGTTGGCCACGATGACGCTGATGGCGAACAGTTCCCCGTACGCAGCCAGCGGTGCGAGTGAGGAGTTCTTGGTCAGGTTCAGGTACTGGCTGATCATCGGCGGCAGGATGATGCGCAGTGCCTGCGGGAACACGATCAGGTTGAATATGTGCGTCGGTCTCAGACCCAGCGCCCGGGCTGCCTCGCTCTGCCCGCGCGGCACGGCCTGGATGCCGGCCCGGACGATCTCCGCCACGAACGCAGCCGTGTAAATGACGAGCGACAGCAGCATCGCCCGGTAACTGGTCGACAGCCTTATGCCACCGTCGTAGGTCGAAACTGCGACGCTGGGCCGGCTCCAGACGAGCGGGCCGGCCTCACCGACCGTGTAACTGAACTCGAGGGCCGGCTCGGCAGCCTGGGTGGTCGGCAGGGCGAACAGGGCGTTGGGGTTGCCGCCCGCCGGAGCAGCTGTTGCGGTCTCCTCAGGGTCAGTGAGCGGTTCGAAGCGCGGCAGCCTGATCTGACCGTCCCGGTCAGCGACTACGTAACGTTCGAAGCCGGTCACGTCCATCTGCAGGCGTACGCCGCTGAAGCCACGGCCGGTACTCTCATCGAACTCTTCACCGGGGTCCAGTTCACCGTTACCGTTGCGGTCTTCAAATATGACGCCGCGGCTGGGGAACTGGGTGAAGTGGATGCTGTACCGTGCTGCATCTTCTTCACTGACGAAATGCACTTCGGCGCTTTCGAACTCCGCCTCGCTGATGAGCGGGAACCGGAACGTCGACAGCACGTCCCGCCCGGATTCGAACACGTTGCTGGTAGTGACGAGCAGCCGGGCCTCCTCGATACGGGCGGTCACCGGCAGGAACGGAACCGTCTTCTCGGTAGCAGCATCGTAGCTGCCGTTGCCGTTGGTGTCGTGGAATGCTGTGCCGCGGCCGCGGTCGATCAGGTAGTCAACTGCGACGCTTTCAGGCACCTGGGTGCTGGCACCTACCGCGAAGAAGCCGGCGGCAGCGACGACCGCGAACGCCAGCAGGCCGAGTGGCCAGGCTGCGCCGGGCCGTTCTGCGCGGTGGATCGCCGCACGGCGCAGCCACCACACCACGAAGCCCAGCAGCACTGCGCCGAGCAGCCACGGTAGCCAGGCTGTGAAACTGTAGGACGGGAACACCCACGGCAGGGCGATGCCGATGTTGCTGATCAGGATGCCACCCGGCAGGTTGACCGGGTTGGTCGACAGTGGTGGGATGACCGTGAGCACCGCGGTGTACCAGAAGATGATCTGCACGGCCAGCGGCGTGTTGCGGATGAGCTCCACGTAACCGGTGGCTATCTGCCGGGCCAGCAGGTTGCGGGACAGCCGCATCACTCCGACCGCGACGCCGAGCACCGTAGCGAGCACGACACCTACGACGGCGACCCGCAGCGTGTTGAGCAGGCCGATTACCAGCGCGCGCCAGTAAGGATCCTGCGGCGTGTACGGTATGGGTGTTTCTGCGATGGGGACGCCCGCCCTGGCTCCCAGGAAGCTGAAGTTGGCGGGGATGTGCGTCCTCGCAAGTGCGGTCAGCACGTTGTTGACGATTCCTATGCCAAGTGCGATCACGATGACCAGGAAGACGATCTGGAGGAAGATGCCTATCGTTCTGACGTTCCGCCAGAACGGGATCCTCTCCGGTTGCCGGACCTCGCTCATGCGCTGGCCCCTGCCGCTCCGGTCACGCCGGTCGATTCTGCCACGTCGGTCCCTCTCCCCGGCCGGCGCCGGTAATGCCTGATAAGCGTCTCGTTACGAAGATAACTGTCCCCTGGCTGCGCAGTCAGAGCTGCGGCCGGTACGAAGAGGGGGCTCCCGAGGAACAGTGATCGGGAACCCCCGGTTTGTTACTGCTTCAGCGGTTCAGTTGCTCAGCGGAAGGGCATGCCGTAGATCAGGCCGCCGTTGTACCACTGGTTGTTGAGGCCGCGGGGGATGTCGAACGGAGTGCCTGAACCCAGGTTACGTTCGTAGATCTCACCGTAGTTGCCCACCTGGAGGATGACCTGGTACATGGCGTCGGCAGCGAGACCGAGCTCGGTGACTGCCTGACCTTCGACGCCGAGCAGACGGCGGATGTCAGGGTTGATGGTGCTGTCGCGCACCGCGGTCACGTTGTCCTGGGTGAGGCCGAACTCTTCAGCGTTGAAGGTGGCGAAGATGGTCCACTTGACGACGTCGTACCAGCGGTCATCACCGTGCAGCACCGAGGGGCCGAGGGGCTCCTTGGAGATGGTGGCCTCCATGATGACGTGGGCGCTGGGGTCCTGCAGCGTGGCGCGGCGGCTCACGAGGCCGGACTTGTCAGTCGTGTACGCTTCGCAGACGCCGGACTCGTACGCAGCCACGGCCTGGTCAGCGGTCTCGAAGATGACCGGGGTGTACTGCACGTTGAGGGCAGCGAGGGTGTCAGCGAGGTTCAGTTCCGTGGTCGTTCCGGACTGCACGCAGATCGAGCGTCCTTCGAAGTCAGGCAGCTGGCTGATGCCGGCATCGGCACGGACCATGAAGCCCTGGCCGTCGTAGAAGGTGATCGGGGTGAAGTTGGCGCCCCAGACGGTGTCACGGTTGCTGGTCCAGGTGGTGTTGCGGATGAGGACGTCCACCTCACCGGTCTGGAGGGCGATGGGCCGCTCCTGAGCGGTCACCGGCCGGAACTCAACAGCATTGGCGTCACCGAACATGGCGGCGGCGATGGCACGGCAGTAGTCCACGTCGAACCCGGTGAAGCTGCCGTCAGCTTCGACGTTACCGAAACCGGGAACCTGGTTGTTGACGCCGCAGACGATGTGCCCGCGGGACTTGATCTCGTCAAAGAGGCTGCCCTGTGCGAATGCCAGGCCGCCTCCCAGTGTCAGTGCAGCTACGGAAATGGCTACGAGTCTCTTCATCAGTGATTGACCACCCTTCCTTGCTTCAGATTTTCGGCTGTGCCGTCCGCACTATATAATCATGTGCGCAAAGTTGTAAAGCAAGACACAATCTGATGGGAAGGATGAAAACCGCTCGCAGCCGCGCCTGAGCGCGATTACGTACCGTGCGCCTACTGCTTCGGAGGCAGCGAACGGGCAGCGTTCTCGATGGCTGAACGGATGGCGTTACGCACCGCATAGTCCACGATGGTGGTGCCGGTCCGGCCGACGCGCAGGTTGGTCATGACGTTGGCGATGTCGATGGAGACGTTGCCCTGCGACACCTCGCTGATGCCGCGGCCAAGAGCCATTATCTCAGCAGTGACCGTGTCCACGAAGCGTATCTCGACTGCGACGCGGGCGGTCACCGTCTCAGCGGTTCCGCCGAACATGCCAAGCACCCGTCCGCCGCCACCGGTCGTCTGCACTCCGAACTCCGACACACTGCCGAGTACGAGCAGCTGAGCGCCCTCGATCCGGCCGATCTCAGCGGCTGTCTCCGGGTTCACCCGTCCCGACTGGGCCAGGTCCTGCTCGAACAGGATCTTGTCGATCTCCGCCCGTTCGGTGATCCGGAACTGCTGGCTCTCGTAAGCCTCCGCGATGAAT
>CAYPKV010000118.1:0-1042 GCA_964411415.1 uncultured bacterium | reverse complement strand
GACCACACTGCCGAGTTCCCGGAAGAACACGTCACCTTCGCCGGACAGGTCAACTGAGCCGATGGTCACGCTGCCGGCTCCGACGGTGAAGCTGGGTACTGCGATGATGTAGCGGTCTTCACGCGGCACGGGCGCCAGGCTGAACGTCTGCAGGTGGGCGGCCGTGTCCTCTACGGTGACGGCGGGGGCACAGGCGGCCAGGGTGAGGAGCAGGGCGAGGGCGGCAGCAGCAGGTCTCATGCCCAGCATGATATAGCGCGGGGCGCAGGTCCCGCTCTGTAACAAGAGCAGTTCCTGCGCCCCGCAGGCTCAGGGCCCGTACTTAAGGTCAGGCGGCCGCGCGGCCTGCCATGGCCTCTTCCTCGTTCTTGACGAGCTTGGCCTTGATCTTCTTCAGGGTGGTGGTCTCTTCCAGCGCGCGCTGGTCAAGCACACTCCTGATGTCACGTATCTCCCACTGCACACCGGGGATCACGAGCTGCTCGAGCGCGTTGACGCGCCGGCTGGTCTTCTTGATCTCCTCACCGATCCGGCGGAGCCGTGTCTCGGTGGCAGCGACCTGTACAAGCGCCTCGGTCAGGCGCCGGAACTGTTCGGCAGCAGCGAGGGTCTGGGTACCGGCCTCGACGGGAGAGAACGGCAGCTCGTGGCTGAACTCCGGCGGCATGACCCGCGGGACCTTCACGCCGAACAGGTTGTCGACGTTTATGTCGACTTCAAGCCCCTGGTGCTGCGCGAGGCTGAGGCTGCGCACCGCTTCGGGTCCGTCCCAGGCGTTGGCCAGGAACAGGCTGAAATAGGCGTCACGGCCCACCGCTTCAAGTGCGCGGCGCGCGGCCAGTGATTCCTTCACCAGTGCGAAGAACTCACCGATGAGGGCATCACGCTTCCGCTTCAGCAGGTCCGCGCCACGCTGTGCCAGCCGCAGCTGGTCACGGCGCTGCAGCAGGTTGGATCTGGTTGGGGCTACGGCTTCTGCCACTTCAGGACTCCTTTATCAGATGCGCTTGCGGCCTGCGCCCCAGAGCTCATCCATCTTCGC
>CAYPKV010000117.1:1544-6525 GCA_964411415.1 uncultured bacterium | reverse complement strand
AAAGCTTGATTGTGATTATTACCTGAGGAGCCTGAGAAAAGCAATAGCTACTGGGCGGCCGGCTTCATAAGAGGGAACAGGATGACGTCACGGATGCTCGGCTGGTCCGCCAGCAGCATCGCGATACGGTCGATACCCAGGCCCAGGCCACCGGTAGGCGGCATGCCGTACTCGAGGGCCGTGAGGAAGTCTTCGTCCAGCTGGTGCGCTTCCTCATCACCCGCGTCACGCAGTGCAGCCTGCGCTTCGAAGCGGCCCCGCTGGTCGATGGCGTCGTTAAGTTCGCTGAAGGCGTTACCTATCTCCATGCCCATGACGACCGGCTCGAACCGCTCAACGACCCCTTCACGGCTGCGGTGCCGGCGGGCCAGCGGACTGATCACCAGCGGGTGGTCCATGACGAACGTCGGCTGCTCCAGGTGCGGTTCGACGTAGATGTCGTACAGCTTGTTGATGATCTGGCCGAGCGGCTGTTCGCTCAGCGGGATGTCCTCCCCACCCGGCAGGTTCACAGCCACCCATTCACGCAGCTTCGGCTCATCGAGCAGGCTGAAATCAAGTCCTGCGCGGCGTTCGACCTCCCCCGTGTAGTCAACGCGCGGCCACGGTGGGGTGAAATCAAGCTGTTTGCCCTGGTAAGTGATGACCGTGCCACCGGTCAGCTCCTTGACAATCCAGGCGATCATGTTCTCGACGAGCTCGAGGATGTCGATGTAATCACGGCCGGCCCAGTACAGCTCCATCATCGTGTACTCGGGGTTGTGCTTCCAGCTCAGGCCCTCGTTGCGGAAGTTGCGGCCGATCTCATAAACCGCGTCGAAACCACCGACGATGAGGCGTTTCAGGTACAGCTCGAGCGAGATACGCAGGTGGAAGTCGTGGTCCAGCGCGTTGTGGTGGGTGATGAACGGCCGGGCTTCAGCACCGCCGGGGATGGCCTGCAGCACCGGGGTCTCGACCTCGAAGAAACCGAGGTCGTCCAGGTAACGCCGCATGAGGCTGATGAACCGGCTGCGCAGCACGAAAGCCTGACGGCTCTCGGGGCTGATCATCAGGTCCAGGTAACGCTGCCGGTAACGCAGCTCCTTGTCCGCCACGCCGTGCCACTTGTCGGGCAGGGGGCGCAGTGACTTCACCAGCAGGCGGAAATCGGTCACTTCCACCGTCAGTTCGCCGGTCTTCGTCATGAACAGCGGACCGCTCACCTCGACCCAGTCACCCAGGTCGAACTTCTTCAGGGACCGGTAGCGCTCCAGCGTGTCGCGCTGGAAGAACGCCTGGATGCGGCCGCTGGCGTCCTGCAGCGTGGCGAAGCTGACCTTGCCCATGCCGCGCAGCGTCATGAGCCGGCCGGCCACCGTGACGGTCTCTCCGTCCCAGCGCGTGCCTGCTTCAGCCCCGGCGTGTTTCGCCTGCAGTTCTGCAGCCTGGTGACTGGGAGTGTAGGAGTAAGGGAAGGCCTCGAAGCCTGCCTCTTCGAGCTCCTGCAGGTTGCGGATGCGCTGGTCGCGCTGTTCGTTGAGTGATTTCTCTGACATCGCCGGCTGTCAGCTTAACGTTGATGCAGCCTGCGGGTGTCCTGCCGGCGACTCTCAGCAACATCAGGAGCGTTCCGGTTAAGGTGCGGTTCGTGAAGGTCCTGCGCATCTCCCTGGCCCTGCTGGTCGCGGGCACCGCCGTTGCCGGCTGGTACTGGCGTGAACCGCTGCTGACCGCTCTGTACGGCAAGCCCATCCCACGGCCGCTCGTTCAGATCGCGATCGTCGACCCGCTGGCCGCCGAAGGCCTGGAAGGTTACCGCGCCTACCGGGACGCGCTGCACGCGAACGACCTGGACGTGATCGCCGGGCTGAGCACCGCCGATGATTCCTACCTGGCCCTGCGCTCGGCACTGACCCTGGCGCGCCACTGGTCACTGAGCCCCGCGGAGCGCCTGCCGCATTACCTGCGCGCCCAGGAGCTGCGCATCCACGACGCCCTGGCCCGCGACACCAACCGCGCCTTCCTGCTGGAAGTGGCCAGCACCGCCGAAGCTGCCGGAGACACCGAAACGGCCATCAGCTACTACCGCGAGGCCCTGCCGAGCAGCGAAGCCATCAGCGCACTCGAGCGACTGATCACCGACCCTTACCGCCTGGCCGCGGCGTTCCTGGCCGGCCGGCAGTACTCGCGCGCCCTGGACGCCTTAGGCGGCCTGTCAGCCCCTTCGATCGAAGCACCCGCCCAGCGGGCCCTCGGCGACCATGCCGCCGGTCTGGACGCGTACGAACGCTGGCTCAGCGAGGAGCCGGACAACACCGAAGCGCTCCTGGGCCGCGCCTGGAGCAACTTCTACCTGAACAACAACGAGGTCGCCGACGCGCAGTTCAAAGCCCTGGCCGGCTCGAACGCCCTGTACGGCCGCGGCCTGCTGGCCAACCGTGCCGGCGATCTGGACGCTGCCACCGAGTTCCTGTTCGCCAGCGGTGACCCGTACCACCTGTGGCTCGCCACTGACCTGCTGGAGCGGGCGGGCCGGCCCGCTGACGCGATCCGCTTCTACCTGCGCCTGGCAGCCGGCAGCTCGGCGTACGCCGAACAGGCCGCGTTCCGCGCCTATGTGCTCGGCGGCAGGCTCGACCGGCCGGACGTCACACAGCAGGCACTGGAACTGATCCCTTCAGACAGCTTCTACTCGCTCGTACTGGGCAACCCGCTGCAGCTGCCGGAAGGTCAGAGCGAGGCGACTGTGGAACCGGCCGCAGCCGTCAGGGCCGCCCGGCTGGCCCGCGCCCTGGACGAGGACGCGGCGATCGGCGAGCTGCTCTTCGCGCTGCGGGCGTCGACCGACCCCGAAGAGACCCTGGCCCTGGCTGAGACCCTGCAGGCTTACGGCGAGTTCCGCCACAGCCGCGTGGCTGCCCAGGAGCTGCTGCCCGGCCGGCAGGATGACCGGCGGGTGTGGCGCCTGGCCTGGCCGGAGGCTTTCGCTGACGAGGTCAGGAGTTCTGCCGCAGCGACCGGGGCAGAAGCCGAGTGGGTCTGGGCGATCATGCGCCAGGAGTCAGCCTTCTATCCGCTGGCCGTGTCGACCAGCAACGCCCGGGGCCTCATGCAGGTCGTACCGTCCACCTGGGACTGGCTGGCTGAACTGCAGCGCGAGGAACCAGCCGACGTCTTCGACGTCAGCGCCAACATCCGCTACGGAGCCTTCTACCTGAACTGGCTGCGCAACTACTTCGACGGCGACATCGAACTGGCTACCGCCTCGTACAACCGCGGTCAGGGCTACATCGGCCGGCTGTTCGCAGGCGACGACGTTGCCGGCGACAAGGCCGAACTGTTCCGTCAGATCGACGCGCAGGAGACCCGCAACTACCTGGAACGGGTCATGGTCAACTATCACGTCTACATCGGTTTGAGTCAGGGTCTTACCAGCGTGCCCTCACGCGTCAGCCAGTCAGCTCTGGCTGTTGCTGCGGCCGACTGAAGCCTGCCACAGTTCCGGAGCGGCCAGCAGCCGCTCCCGCAGGTCACCCGGCAACCCGCGGGCCTGTTCCTGCAGCAGCTCATCACGCCGGCTTATCCATTCCGGGATCTCGTTATCAAGCCGCTTGCTCGCCAGCCAGATCAGGTGACAGGCGAGGGGCGCCTCCGCGTACTCACCGGTTTCTACGGTCAGCGCCAGCGAAGAGCTGAGCTCCGACAGCCGGGCGGCATCACCGGGACGCGGTTCAGCCAGGAGCAGCCGCAGCGTCGCCAGCTCAGCCACGAACTCCTGATGCGGCCCCTGCCACTGCTGCCCGGCCAGGAACGCCAGCCCGGCATCGCGGTCGTCTGCGATCACAGCCAGTTCCAGCAGCAGCCACGAGTACAGGCTGTTGAGACCGAGCGCCCGGACCGCCTCCACCTCGGCGGGAACCTCACGCCACGGGCCTCTGGACAGTGCCTGCATGGCACCGAAGGTCACCAACCGCCGCTGGTCACCCAGCTGGCTCAACAGCTCACCGGCCTCTTCCATGAGTGGCAGGAACTTCGACTGCAGGTTGCAGTGCCGGGCCACGTCCGCTGCCTGCAGCGTGCCCTGGGCCCGCACAGCCAGGTCACCGGTGCGTTCGCCTTCCTCGATGACCTCCATGCTCGTGTTCCACGACGGTCCGAAGGAGCCCTGGCGCATGTATATGACCGACAGGTTGTGGATCACCTGGGCCTCCATGCTGCGGTGCCCGGTGCGCCTGGCCAGTTCACGGCTCTCGTGCAGGTGCCGGAGCGCCCGGTCGTACGCGCCGAGCCGCTCGGCAGAGGCTGACAGGTTGTTGAGGCAGGCTGAGATCATCATCAGCTCGCCGTGGGCGCGCGCCGCAGTCAGAGCCCGGTCGAACAGTCCGTACGCTTCTTCGTGCTCTTCCCGCAGGCCGTGGATCGCACCCATGTTCGACAGGGCCCGCATGCTCTGCACGCCGACCTCCAGCTCAGCGGCTTCCCGGAACGCTTCGAGCGCCTCCACGAGCTGACCGAGCGCGAAGCGGGTGGCACCCATGCCGTTCCAGGCCAGCGCCAGCAGCTTGCGGTCCCCGGTGCGCCGGGCGATGTCGAGCGCCTCAGAAGCGTGCTGGATCGCACGGTCAGCCTGCTGGCTGCGGGCGCTCTGGCGGGCCCTGGCGATCTCGACCTTGCACAGGGCCGCGTCGTCCTGCAGCTGCCAGGCCAGGTCGGCCGCCTCGTTCAGCGCGACGCCGCGCAGCGGTTCGTTGCCGATCCGCTCACAGATGGCTTCCAGGACCAGCATCGCATCGAAACGCTGGCGGTTGTCACCGGTCCAGCTGGCCCGGAAGGCCAGTCCCAGGGCGTCCTGCAGCTGGTGATCGAGCAGTGCACCACGGGCCGCCTCGACCAGCCAGGGGGCTGCGCGGTCACTGAAGCCGGCCTGCAGCCAGTGCCTGGCGAGCTGCGCCTGTTCCCGCCAGCCGCTGACGCCAGCCTCCTCCCTGACCTCAGCGAC
>CAYPKV010000117.1:0-1444 GCA_964411415.1 uncultured bacterium | reverse complement strand
TCTTCATCGAACGGGTCGAGCTCCAGGCGGGTCTCGATTGCTCTGAGAGCGCCGTCCAGGTCCCCGGCCCGTTCCAGTTCCGAAGCGCGTCCGCTGAGCGCAGCGCGGATCAGGCTCTCAGCCCGCCGGGCGGTGTCGTCGAACTGCAGCTGCAGCTCCGGGCAATCATCCAGGTGCAGGCCGGTCAGGAACCCGCCGCGCCACAGGCTGATCGCAGCTTCGAAATCACTGTCGGCCACGTACTGTTCCAGCCGGTGCAGGTCAACTGTTGCCCGGATCTCGAGTTCGTCACCCGTGCCGAGCCAGCTGTCCGCCCCCGGCAGCTGCCGCAGCTGATACAGCGCCTGGCGCACGTTGGCCAGGCCGCCGCCCCAGAGCAGGTCGGCTGCCTTCTGCCTCGGTACGGGCCGCCCGCTCAGCGCCAGGTAACAGAGGAGCGCGAGTGACTTGCGGGATGCAACTGTCAGCGTTTCCCCAGCCCATTCCAGGCGGGGAGTGCCAAGCATACTGACTTCGATCTTCTCCAAGTCTCCCGGACGCTCCTTCCTTGGGATTCGCCGCCATTGTAGCAACTGGAGCGGTGGCATTTCGCGCACTGCGCGTGTTTTCCTCCATTGATGACCGTTCGGTTAACCGTTCTCACGAAACGTGGGCCGCGCGTGAGTAACATTCAGGTCATGACAAAACCCGCGAGCTTCCGCCGGGCAGGACTGGGTGCAGTTCTCACTGCAGCAAGCCTGCTACCCTTGGCCATGGCCCAGGAACCTGAACAGGTCCAGCTGCCCGTAACCCGGGTAGTCCTCTACACGAACGGAGTGGGTTACTTCGAACACTCCGGCACCATAAGCGGCAGTCAGGTGTTCAACCTGCCGGTCGGGACCGACGACATGGACGACCTGCTGCAGAGCCTGGTGCTGCTCGACCATGACGGCGGCAGCATCCGGGCTGTCCGTTACGCCGCAGGCGACCCGCTGCCCCGGACACTCTCCAGTTACGCCCTTGACCTGTCCGGCAACCCCGACCTTGCTGACCTGCTGCTGCAGGCCCGCGGCGAAGAAGTCCGCGTTGAATCCGCCCAGACCGTCACCGGTGTGATCATCAGCGTGGAACGTGTCCAGCAGTTCGAAGCTGCTGACCGGCACTTCCTGCTTCTGGCCACGGATGAGGGCCTGCGCCGCATCGCGCTTGATGAGGTGCGCCAGCTCGAGTTCAGCAACGCCGAGCTGCGGGAGCAGATGGCTGCCGCCCTTCTCGCCATCGCCAGACACCGTGATGACGACGTACGCGAGGTGCAGCTTGAGTTCAGCGGCGACGGTGAACGGCAGGTGACAGTGGGTTACGTGCGGGAGATGCCGGTCTGGAAGACGAGCTACCGGATGGTGCTGACTGACGGCGGCCAGGCGGAGCTGCAGGGCTGGGCCATCTTCGACAACCCCACTCCGCT
>CAYPKV010000116.1:0-6570 GCA_964411415.1 uncultured bacterium | reverse complement strand
GAACCGACGACCTGCCGATTACGAATCGGCTGCTCTACCTCTGAGCTACGTTGGCCTAGAAAGCTCGCCGCAGTATCCCGAACGGGACTTACGGCGAGGACTTCTGGTGGCCAGGGGCGGATTTGAACCGCCGACACCACGATTTTCAGTCGTGTGCTCTACCAACTGAGCTACCTGGCCGCGACAGGGACTTCCCTGAAGCCGGGCAACAGCCCGAAGTGGCGGGGCGGACGGGATTTGAACCCGCGACCTTCTGCGTGACAGGCAGATATGCTAACCGCTACACTACCGCCCCGTGCACAGAACCTCGTTTGTCACGTCGGTGACGCTCGAGGGCGAACGCTATCTTACCGAGGCTTTTGCCGGCACGTCAAGCGCTCGGGCGGTTGCAGATGAGGCAGCCAGTTTCACGTGCCTTAAGCGCTGGTGACGGTTACGGCGGCTGCGCTGTTCTCCAGGTGCTAGTCTCACAGTCGTGTGCGGCATTGCAGGCATAATCTCACGAGACAACCGGCAGCCTGAGAAGGGGCTGCTGCTGAACATGGCCGGTGAACTCAGGCACCGTGGCCCCGATGGAACGGGCCTGTTAATGGACGGACCGGCCGGCCTTATCAACACTCGCCTCGCCATCATCGACCCCTCCGGCGGTGACCAGCCAATAAGCTGCAGCTCTGGCCGGTTCTGGGTCGTGCAGAACGGCGAGATCTACAACTACGTGGAGTTGCGGACTGAGCTCGAGCAGCTCGGCTGCACGTTCGGCACCAGCAGTGACACTGAGGTGCTGGTGAACGCCTGGAGCGCCTGGGGCCCGGGCTGCCTGGACCGGCTGAACGGTGAGTTCGCCTTCGCCCTCTGGGACAGCCGTGACCGTGAACTGTTCCTGGCCCGTGACCGCTTCGGTGTAAGGCCCCTCTACCTGGCCGAGACGACCGCCGGTTTCGCTTTTGCCAGCGAGGTGAGGGCACTGCTCCGTCTGCCCGGCCTGACGCGCCGCATCAGCCCGTCTGCTGTCGTCCAGACGTTCGAACTGTGGTCCACCCTGCCGGGCACCTCCGCTTTCGAAGGTGTGCATGAGCTGCCGGGTGGCCACTGGCTGAGGGTCAGGCCGGACGGCCGGCGGCAGCAGCAGCGCTGGTGGGACCTGGACTTCAGCAGCATTGACAGTTCTGCGGGGTCAGCTGAGCTGGCCGAGGAACTGCTTGCACTGCTGCGCGACTCCGTGCGCCTGCGCACCCGGGCTGACGTCCAGGTCGGTGCGTATGTCAGCGGTGGGCTCGACTCGTCCGCCACCGCTGCCCTGCTGCGACAGGTGACCGGCCGGACGCCACCGGGGTTCTCGCTCGGCTTCAGCGATCAGCGCTTCGACGAAAGCAGCGAACAGGACCTAATCGCACAGCAGCTGGGTCTGGACCTGCAGCGCATCACTGTCAGCGACGGTGACATCGGCAGGCTGTTCCCCCGCACCGTCGAACTGTGTGAACG
Source organism: uncultured bacterium (assembly GCA_964411415.1). Classification (GTDB taxonomy): domain Bacteria; phylum Deinococcota; class Deinococci; order Deinococcales; family Trueperaceae; genus CALDPK01. The sequence continues at coordinate 5,088 of CAYPKV010000116.1, read as the reverse complement.
GCCGATGCTGCGGACGGCCCCTGCCCCGCTGTTCATGCTCTCGGAACTCGCCCGCAGCGCCGGCGTTCGCGTCGTGCTGACCGGTGAAGGCGCCGACGAGCTGTTCGGTGGCTACAGCATTTTCAAGGAGACCCAGCTGCGCAGGTTCTGGGCCCGTGATCCTGAGTCACGCCTGCGGCCGCTGCTCTTCCAGCGCCTGCATCCTTACCTGGATCGCGACCCCAGCCGTGGGGCGGCCCTGGTGGCCAGCTGGTTCGGCGCCGGCCTGACCGAGACTGATGACCCGCTTTACTCGCATCACAACCGCATAAGGAACGGACAGCGCAACCTGCGGTTCCTCAGTCAGGCCGCACTCGACAGTGCAGGCGATCCAGCAGAACAGCTGCTCGGACTGCTTCCTGAGCGGTTCAGCAGCTTCGACAGCCTCGGGCAGGCACAGTACCTGGAGATCACCACTTTCTTGCACGGCTTCCTGCTGCACTCTCAGGGAGACCGCATGCTGATGGGCAACGGCGTGGAGGGGCGTTTCCCGTTCCTTGACCACCGTGTAGCGGAGTTCGCGATGCGGCTGCCGGCCCGGCTGCGGCTCAACGGGCTGACAGAGAAGTACCTGCTCAGACGCGCCGTAAGTCCACTGCTGCCGGCAGCAGTGAGCCGCCGTACGAAACGTCCTTACCGCGCCCCGCTGCTCGCTCCGTTCCTGGCTGAAGGCGCACCTGAATGGGTCGCCGACGTACTGGACCCGGCGAACATCAGCCGGTCCGGACTGTTCGACCCGGACCTCACCAGCCGCCTGGTCGCGAAGGTGACAAGGAACCTGCACAGCGGCACCAGTGAGACTGACGAGATGGCCGTGACTGGCATCGTTTCCACCCTGCTGCTCCACGAGCGCATGGTTGAATCGCCCCGGCTGGCCCAGCCCGCGGTGCCGCAGCGGGTCATCGACCTGAACAGGATGGCAGCAGCATGACCACGGTCAGACGTGTGCTTGCCGACGCACTGCTTGAGGCAGCTGAGCAGCGCCCGCGGCACGAGGCGGTCGTAACCGGAGAGCAGCGCTGGGATTACGCCACGCTGAATGCCAGGGCTCTCGGTTTTGCAGGCCAGCTGCTGCGGGCCGGCGTGAGCCGTGGCGACCGTGTCGTGCTGTTCATGGACAACTCCGCTGAAGCAGTCGCCTGCATGTACGGCACCTGGCTCGCCGGGGCAGCCGTCGTCATGGTCAATCCCCAGACGAAAGAAGACAAGCTGCGGTTCATCCTGGCTGACTGCGGGGCGAGCTATCTCGTGTCTGACGACCTGCTCGTCACGGTCGCCAGGGCAGCCGCGGAAGGGCTTGAAACATTGCTCGGTCACAGTCAGCCGACCAGCCTCGCTGACCAGGAACCAGCCCAGGGTTTGCCGTTCGTCAATCCGCTTGACCTGGCTGCACTGATCTATACCTCCGGTTCGACCGGCACGCCCAAGGGCGTGATGATGACCCACAGCAACATGGTGTTCACCTGCTTCAGCCTGGTCGAATACCTGAGGCTGGCCGCTGACGACCGCATCCTGAACGTGCTGCCGCTGGCGTTCGACTACGGCATGTACCAGGCGCTGATGGCAGTCCACCTTGGTGCCACGCTGGTGCTGGAGCGCAACTTCAGTTTCCCGGTCAGCGTACTGACCCGCGCCCGTGAGGAACGCGTCACGGTGTTCCCGGGTGTACCCACGCTTTTCGCCACGCTCGTGTCCATGCAGAAACGCAACCCGCTGGAACTGCCGGACGTGCGTCGCGTCACGAACACGGCCGCCCACCTGCCGGATGACTTCGTGCCCGTGCTGTCCACGCTGTTCCCGGACGCACTGATCTACCGCATGTACGGTCTCACCGAGTGCAAGCGGGTCTGTTACCTGGAGCCGGAACTGGTGAACTCCCGGCCGGGTTCGGTCGGCAAGGCGATACCCGGCACGGAGGTGTTCCTGCTGGACGATGCCGGCCAGCCGGTGCCAGCGGGCCTGACCGGCACACTGTACGTGCGTGGTCCGCACGTCATGCTCGGCTACTGGAACCTGCCGGAACAGACGGCACGCATGCTGAAACCTGGCCTGCTGCCTCATGAGCGGGTGCTGTGCACACACGATCTGTTCCGCATGGACGAGGACGGCTTCCTGTACTTCGAAGGACGCAGTGACGACATCATCAAGAGCCGTGGCGAGAAGGTCAGCCCGGTCGAAGTCGAGAACGCCCTGCACGCCCTGCCCCAGGTGCGCGAAGCTGCCGTCATCGGTGAGCCTGACCCGCTGCTCGGCGAAGCCGTTGTCGCTTACGTAGTGCTGGAGGACAGCGCCGAAGCCGATGAACGCAGCCTGCGCCGCGAGGCAGCCACCCGACTTGAAGGCTACATGGTGCCGTCTGTGTGGCGGTTCGTGCCGGAGCTGCCGAAGACCGACACCGGCAAGGTCCGCAAACAGAGCCTGCGCGAGCAGGCGGAGTGACGAATGCACGTCCTGCCGGGCGAAACCGGGACTAAGCTCAGCTGCATGGGTGGAGGGCCCGACGACATGGACTTTGAGACTGAGATCAGAAACTTCCTGGCTGAGAACTTCTTCGTGGCTGCCGATCCGGTCGCCTTGCCAGCGACTGTCTCGCTGACTCAGGGGGGAACCATCGACTCCATGGGTGTGCTGGAACTGATCATGTTCATCGAGCAGACCTGGGGATTCAGCATTCCTGACCAGGACACCATCCCGGAGAACCTCGACACGATCGAGCGCATCACGGCGTACGTGGAGCAGCGTCTGCTCGAACGGGCTGGCGCGTGAACCTGCAGGAACAGCTGACACTGGACGCAGACCGGGCCGTCACTGAGATAACTGACGGCCTGATCAGTGCCGCCCGGCGGTTCCGCCGGCGCGGTGCGGTCCTGGGACTGTCCGGTGGTATCGACAGCAGTGTGTCCGCGGCACTGAGCGTACGGGCTTTCGGCGCTGACCGCGTGCTGGGCCTGCTCATGCCTGAAGCCGATTCCGCAGACGAATCACTTGAACTCGGTCAGCTGCTGGCCGATCACCTCGGCATCGAAACCGTCACTGAGGACATCACTGGCATACTCGAGGCAGCCGGCTGTTACCGGCGCCGCGATGAGGCATTCGCCACGGCAGTCCCCGGTTACGGGCCTGGCTGGAGATCGAAGATCGTTCTGCCCAGCCTGCTCGAGGGCAACTCTTACCGCATATCGCAACTGGTGGCTGAAAGCCCTGACGGCACCGTTCACAGGGAGCGACTGACACCGGAAGCGTACCTGGGGGCGATCGCCGCCACCAACTTCAAGCAGCGAAGCCGCAAGATGCTCGAGTACTATCACGCAGACCGGCTCAACCGGCTGGTTGTCGGCACCCCGAATCTGCTGGAGTACGACCAGGGCTTCTTCGTGAAACTCGGCGACGGTGCCGCGGACGTCAAGCCCATCGCTCACCTGTACAAGACCCAGGTTTACCAGCTGGCCGGACACCTGGAACTGCCTGAAGTGATCCGCTCCCGGCTTCCCACGACCGATACGTTCTCGATGCCGCAGTCCCAGGAGGAGTTCTACTTCTCGGTGCCTTACCAGCAGATGGACCTGTGCCTCCTCGCTTTCAACCGGGGCATGCCGGCCGCGCTGGCCGCCGACCAGGCCGGTCTGACAGCGGAACAGGTCGAGCGCGTATACGCTGACATCCAGGCGAAGCGCCGCGTCGCTGAGTACCTGCATGCACCGGCTGAGGTGTTCGTCTGAACCGGCTGATAATCGTCGGGGCAGGTGGCCTGGGCCGTGAGGTACTTCAGTACCTGAAAGACATCCATGGCACTGATCCGGTCGCGGGCTTCCTCGACGACCAGCAGACCGAAGTCGTGCCGGCCTCACTTGGACAGCGGATACTGGGAAGAACTGCTGACTGGCAGCCGGCTCCAGAGGAGCGGTTCGTTCTGGCAATAGGCAACCCCGCTCTGCGGTGGCGCCTGGCGCGTGAACTGTCAGAACGGGGCGCCAGCTTCGAGACCGTGATCCACCCACTGGCGTACGTCGCAGCCAGCGCCAGCATCGGTGCTGGTGCCATCATCGCGCCGTTCGCTACGGTTGGTGCCAACGCCAACCTGGCCGACCAGGTGCTGCTCACTTACTACGCCAGCGTTGCACACGATGCCAGCGTAGGCCCTGGCTGTGCCCTGTCGCCCCACTCCGTGGCGAATGGCGGCTCCCGCCTCGGCACCGCCACGTTCCTGGGTACCGCGGCGATCGTCAATCCCGGTGTGAGTGTCGGCGATCACGCCAAGGTGGCAGCCGGCAGTGTCGTGTACCGCAACGTGCCGGAACGGTCGCTGGCGAGCGGCAACCCGGCGAAGGCCCGACCACTGTTGAACGACTGACGGTGTCGGATGCACCGGGTTGGGCAACTTCCGGCTGTTAGATTCACAGCATATGATTATGCGCCTGTTCATCAGCCTGCTGCTGCTGGCCACTCTGGCCGCCTGCAGTCCGCCGAAGCCTGCCGTGGCGTCCATCGAGCACCTCACGGCGACCGGTGGTTCTGACGGTTCGGGCAGCTGGATCATCTCGTGGTCCGCTGAGGGTGACAGTGTTGAACTGAATGGCATCGGAGTTGGGCTTTCGGGTCAGCAGGAGCACATTGCGCCAGTTGGTGAAGTCATGAGTTTCGAGCTCACCGTGAGTTCTGGTGCGGTGATGTTGACTGAAACGGTGACGATCGCTGGGCTCAGCTCGCTCGTTATTACGGATACGGTAGGCGATCCGGGGCCATTCATTCTGGAGCCGGGTCGGACGCTGCAGCTTCAGGCGGCTGTCGCAGCTGAAGGTGCGGATCAGCTTCCGAATCAGGCTGTGACGTGGCACAGTACAGCTCCGGAGATCGTCAGTGTGTCGGATACTGGCCTGGTAACTGTGCATGGGTTTGGATCTGCTGACATTTATGCGACATCACGACAGCGCGCAAGCCTTTACAGCTTTGTAACGGTCAAGTCGCCTGTGGCTCCGGCAATCCAGGAGTTTTCAGCGACCGGTGGTTCTGACGGTTCGGGCAGCTGGATCATCTCGTGGTCCGCTGAGG
>CAYPKV010000115.1:3315-6666 GCA_964411415.1 uncultured bacterium | reverse complement strand
ATCTACCCCGTCGTCATTACCCGAGTGACTGGCTCAACATTACGGAGGCAGTACGGCCGGCCGTGTCGTTTTTGTGTCACGCAGGCGGTTCAGTGCAGGTTGAACGGTTCGAGTCTGTCGATCTCAGCTGCTGCTGTCGGCAAAAGCCCCCGCCATGGCTGTCTGCAGATAACCCTTCACGCCCTCCGGCCAGTCCCGGATCAGGCCAGTGAACCGCTCGCCATCACCCGCATCAAGAGCACGGTAAGCCTCTTCGAAGCCAGTCAGGTCGCCCGCTACGACGGTCATGATCCGGCCCACGGCGTGGGCAGTCCGCCTGGCGATGTCGCGTGGACTCTCGTTCCGGCGCGCCTCGTCGACGAGGCGGCGCAGGGTGGCAGAAGCACCACCGGACTGCTGCGCCAGCCAGTCCCAATGCCGGGGCAGCAGCGTAACCTCGCGCGCGACCACACCGAGCCGGGGCCTGCCGGGACCGCGACTGACGGGCTCCCCTGTTGCCTCAGCAACGATGTCGGCCACGTCCCGGCGCATGTCGAAATCAACCTGCCTGCCTGTCCACTCCTCGAAGATCAGGGGCTGCGCGATCGTGTCAGCGTCGAGCAGAGCCCTTACCGCGTGAAGAACTGTTCCCAGGTCACCGCTGGCGACCAGGTCCGTACCGTTGAAACTGACGTAAGTGTTCACCGGCAGATATTACCCGGGTCAAATGCCGCCTGTCAATATCACCCGGGTGTTATGGCCGGCAAAGGTCGGTTCAGCTGGGCCTGACCGCCCCGAACGCGGCAAACGGCCCGTTCTTGTGCAGTACCTCGACCTGCGTGAAGCCAGTCCGGCGCAGCAGGTCCAGCTGATAACCGAGCGACCGGGGTGAGTCTTCAGCTTCGATGTAGTCGAAGACGTGGTCACGGTAAGCCTCGTCACGCAGACCGGTAAGGTACTCACCGTAACGCTGCCACATCACGGCCTGAACCGCGGGCTGTTCGTGCATGACCAGGTCGCTGATCCACAGCGAACCACCGGGCCGCAGGGAGTGGAACAGCTTCGCGAACACGCTCTCCCATTCAGAGTCGGTGCGCAGGTGATGCAGCGTGGCGGCCGAGACGATGACGTCGTACACCGCAGCTTCCAGCTCGACCTCGCGGATGTCGGCCTGCATGGTGCGGACCGGACCGCGCGCAACGCCGCTGAGCCGCTCGGTGGCCCGTGCCAGCATCGGAGCACTCAGGTCGAGCAGGTCCACGGCCAGGTCCGGCAGTATTTCGAGCAGCTTGAGCGTGTAGTTTCCCGCGCCGCTGCCGACGTCAAGCGAGCGCCTGGCCCCGGGCGTGACGGCAGCCGCGGTCTTCACGATCAGGTCCAGGACGAGTGGTGCATCGATCGTGGCGCTCTGGCCGGTCTGCAGGTTCGAGAACCTCTCAACATCGTTGTCGAAACGCTCGCGGATCTGCTCGACGGTCGCTTTATGTTCCATGACTGATAATCGCCGGGCTGGCGGCATGAAGCAAGCCCGGACGCCGTACACTTGCCGCATGGCAGACGAAGATCAGGACCTGCTGGAGGCGGAAACGCGGAACCGGCTGCGCTTCACGATGCTGGTTGCGACCATGATCGTCGCGGCTTTCGTGACCGTCGCCATCAACCGCGTCTTTCAGGCGGTCCAGCCCGGCTGCACGAACACCGTGATCGAGTCGGCAGCTGCACCGGGTGGCCTGCACACGGCTGTGCTGTTCGAACGCAGCTGCGGTGACAATGCCGGTTTCAGCTCGCAGGTGTCAGTCCTGGCGGCCGGCCAGCAACTTCCGGATATGGCGGGCAACGCGCTTGTTGCCGTGAACGGCGCTACGGCCGGAACCGCACCATGGGGCGGACCGGCCGTAGCGGTCGCGTGGCTCTCGCCTGATCAGCTTCAGCTGACTGTCGAAGCAGGGGCCCTCACTCCGACAGTCCGTGAGAGTGTGGGGCAGGTGGCGATCAGCGTCACCCGCCCCTGACGGTTCAGGCGAACAGCCCGGCGAGCGCAGTGCCGAAGAAGCCGAACACGACGCCCCAGACGACCACCCGGCACGACGCCGCACGGTATGCCCGGGAGCAGGGCTGGATCTGAGCTGGCCATCGAAGGCTGATCCTTCGATCGAAGCCCGTAAGTCACCCCTTACAACTTCAGTCCTGGTGGCAAGTTGGGGTTCAACTTTCCACTGCCAGAAGTTCAATGGCCGGTCACCTTCGAGCCCATGATCTATCGCATTTGCTGACCGGAAATTCGCGGTCATATGCCCCTGACAGAGGTGCGGGATCCCCAGAAACAACAGGCACTGACACGCAGCTGACGCTCTACACTGACAATGAGCGTCGGCTTGCGTGCAGGAGTACGTAAACCGCTCACTCATAAAGGGGGAATCATGATCAAGATCCGCAGGACCGCACTTGCACTCGGTGCACTCGCAGCAGCCAGCCTTGGCTTCGCTCAGGCCGACCTCGCCGAACGTTTCACCGACTTCACCAAATCGCACCCGTGGGAACTCGTCAGCAACAACCAGCTGAACTTCAACACCTTCCACACTCAGGGCATGGCCCGCGTCGGTGACACCTTCTTCCTGTCGTCAGTCGAGATCATCGAACCGACCCAGCGCTATGAAACCCCCCAGGACGGCTACGACCGCACGACCGGCGTCGGCCGCGGCCTCGTGTTCCGCATGAACATGGACGGCGAGCTGCTTGACACCATCGAGCTCGGCGAAGGCGACATCTACCACCCCGGCGGCATCGATTTCGACGGCCAGTACCTGTGGGTCCCGGTCGCCGAGTACCGCCCCAACAGCGACTCGATCATCTACCGCGTCGACGTTGAGACCCTCGAAGCCACTGAAGTGTTCCGCTTCCCTGACCACATCGGCGGCATCGTCCACGACACCGAAACCGGCCGCCTGCACGCAGTCAGCTGGGGCTCGCGCCGCCTGTACAGCTGGGAGCTGGACGCTGACCTGAACGTCGTCGACACCCATGCCGAACCCGTCGCCAACAAGCAGGGCTACGTCGACTACCAGGACTGCCAGTACGTCGGCGGCAGCCTGATGCTGTGCTCCGGCATCGCCGGCTACTCGGGCGGCTTCGCCCTGGGCGGCATCGAACTCGTCGACCTGACGATCGACACGCCCGTTTGGCAGGTGCCGGTCGTACGCGCCACCGAAACCGGCCGTCCGATGACCCAGAACCCGTTCTGGTTCGAGACCACCGATGCCGGCCTGCGCGCCTACTTCGTACCTGAGGACAACACCTCGCACCTGTACGTCTACGACATCGCCCTGGACTGAGTACCAGTCAGGTTCAGACGGTCCGGCCCTGGCTCCCGAT
>CAYPKV010000115.1:0-3215 GCA_964411415.1 uncultured bacterium | reverse complement strand
CACGAACTATGGTTTCATCCACGGGCACGAACCTCAGGATCCCAAAGAAGTCCTCCAGATCCCGCAGTTCCTTCGGCAAAACCCCCCATCAGCAACCTGACACGGGTAACTTCACTGGCCAGAAGCTGCGACCCGTCATGCAGCAACCGGCTCAGCAGTCCAGTTGCCTGGCGATGGCTCCTCAGATGATCGATCGCTGTCGATGTGTCCAGTACCCTCACCCGGGACAGAGTTGCCGCAAACGTTCAGTCAGATCATCACGCATGCGGTCGACATACTCAGCCCCCGTGAAATCACGGTCCTGCCAGCTGCCAGCGGTCCGCATCAGGACGGCCAATCTCTCGGAGGTATCCGAACTGCAAGTGCTGCCCGGCCCGGCTGGCGTAAGGTGAGAACCCACAACCACGCATCGTGACGGGTGGCAGACCAGCTCACACCCTTCGGTGAAAGGAGAGTCTCATGCCTGACGAGAAACCCAAAGGACCCGCTTCCTACTTCCCTTCGATCGAGAGGACCTACGGCCAGCCAATCTCACACTGGCTCGGGATCATCGACCTCCTCGGCGACCTGAAACACATGGACAAGGTGGCGTTCCTGAAGGCCGAGTACGGCCTCGGGCATGGTCACGCCAACGCACTTGTGGCGTACCAGAAGGCGCAGCAGCAAAGTTGATCATGACCGTCCGACCTGTACGTCCTCATGACGCGACCGACTGGCGCGTGCTGTACCGCGGCTACGCTGAGTTCTACCAGGTGCCGATGAACGACCGCATCCTCGACACCACGTGGTCGTGGCTGCTCGACCCGGCCCACCCGCTCGAGGGCCTCATCGCACTCCGGGGCAGCCAGCCGGTCGGTCTCGCCCATTACCGCGCCCAGCCCAAACCGCTGCTCGGCGAGGACGCCGGTTTCCTGGACGACCTGTTCGTGCAGCCCGAGCACCGCGGTGCAGGAGCAGCCCGCCTGCTGATCGACTCTGTGGCAGCGGTCGCCCGGGAGCGCGGCTGGAGCACGGTCCGCTGGATCACCGCGGAAGACAACGCCCGGGCCCGCCGCCTTTACGACCGGCTCGCCCGGGCGACCCACTGGGTCACCTACGAACTCAGACCCTGACCATGACGACCAGAGCACAACTGCACAAGACGGCACTCGGCCTTCCTGAAACAAGGCAGGACGGAAACGACCCGCTCAGTTTCAGCATCGCCGGCCGGCAGTTCGCCGCGTTGAACGAAGCCGGCCAGCTGCTGTTGCCACTGGACGAGGACACTGTCCGCGCTTCACTGAAACACTGCACGATCACGCGGCTGCCGCCTGCCGGTGACCAGCCGGCCATGGTCAGCCTGCCGCTTGACGAGCTCAACGGGATGGAGCTGAACAACCTGGTGTTCAAGGCCTGGCTGACCCAGGCTCCGGCCGAGCTGGCCGACCGGGCCCGCGCAGCCATGAGAGGCGAGGCACCCGGCGGGCCACATGCCTTACCGCGCAGTATCGGCAGTCCGGCGACGAGAGCGTTGCTGCTGGCTGGCATCACGAACCTGGAGCAGGTCGCTGCCCACAGCGAGGAACAGCTGCTGGCACTGCACGGCGTCGGGCCGCGGGCTGTCAGGATTCTGAAGGAAGTGCTGAGCGAGAGCGGTCGGCGGCTGGCGGATCACCCACCTGGGTGACCAGCCCGGCACCTCACTGCGGTTCAACAGGCGCTTCCGGCGCCACGCTGACCGGTGTCCTGCGCCTGAAGCGTCCGGCGGCAGCCTTCAGCAGATCCCGAACCCGCCAGGCGTCGTCCTCATCGACCCGCCTGACCCACAGGCACCCGAGCATGCGCAGCACTGCGGTGATGACGAACAGTGAGTGGTAGCCGTTCCAGCCGCCCGGCCAGCTGAGGCCCTGCAGGAACACCAGCAGCGGTCCTGAGAGCGCCCCGCCCAGAAAGCCGAATGCACCCTGCACGAGCGAGTGCATCGCGATGAACTTCATCCGGCCGTTCCGGGGTGCGGAGTTCAGGGCCAGGTTGAACGTCGAAGGGTGAATCGCACCCCAGGCGAGAGCGTCGCAGAAGGCCGAGATCCAGATGAAGGTCAGGTTGCCTGTCAGGCCCGCCAGTATCCAGTTGACCGGCAGCAGCGCACCAGCCAGGAACGTGCCGATCGCCAGGACGGGCCGGTTGCCGATGCGGTCGGCGAGCCGGCCCCACAGCGCCGTGGTGGCCAGGCCGGTGGTCGCGGCGATGGCGCTCCACCACGCGACCTGGGTGAAACTCATGCGGAGCTCCTCCAGCCAGTAGGGCACCACGAACGGACCACCGATCATCACCCCGAACTGCCAGAACGCTGCGAACCCCAGGAAGCGCCGGAAGTTCGGCTGGGCAAGCGGCACAGTGAACAGTTTGCGCAGGTTGAGTGGCGTCCGCTCGCTGGGTGGGTCGTAATGGAACAGGTACAGGAAGGACGAGATGAGCGACAGCACGACCGCCACGCCTAGAACCACCTGGAACGACAGCGGCGCTCCGACCCGGTCCAGGAAGGCGCCGGCGGCCAGGTTGGCAGCTGTTCCGATGAAACCGAGCAGCCCGGTCCGGAAACCGAAGTACCGGCCCCTGCCCCGGTCAGGTACGACATCGCCCATCCAGGCTGCCCAGATCGTGCCGGTCGCAGCCTGGAACGCAGCGGCGAACAGGACGAGTCCGACCATCAGCGTCGGCTGCAGCGCAGCTGGAACCGGCAACTGCGGCAGGAACACGGCGAGCAGCCAGCTGAGCCGACCGATGATGCTGAGCAGCGTCGCCGTGAAGCGACGCCGGCCCAGTGCTTCAGCCAGGAACGCGCCGAACGGACTGGCTATCTGCGCAAGCATCGGCACACTGCCGACCAGGGCGATCTGAGTCGGCGAAGCACCCAGGTGGAGCAGGTAACCGATCAGCACACTGCCGGTGGTCCAGTTCAGGAACACCTGGACGAGACTGCCTTCGACCAGCGACAGGCGCATCGTGCGCGACACGAGCTGTTTGAGCCGCGCTTCTTCGGCGTTGACCTGGTTCATGGCTCGTTGCGCTGCCTGGGAGGGACCGACCGTATAGCCTGCATCCGCGTTATTCCTCTGTAGATGAATTCAGGTGAAACCCGGCCGTCACTGCAGGCCGTGAGGCGATGTTACGCCTTTTCCGGACGGGGGTTGCGCGGTGGTCAGATCAGTCGTGCTGGTCGGTATTAATGGCGC
>CAYPKV010000114.1:0-6769 GCA_964411415.1 uncultured bacterium | reverse complement strand
CGGTTGTAGCGCGCCCCTTTGCACACCTCACAGGGCACGTAGATGTCCGGCAGGAAGTACATCTCTACCTTGACGGTGCCGTCGCCCTTGCAGGCTTCGCAGCGGCCGCCCTTGACGTTGAACGAGAAACGGCCGGACTTGTAGCCGCGCTTGCGTGCCTCCGGCGCGCGGGCGAACAGGTCACGGATCTCCGTGAATATGCCCGTGTAGGTCGCCGGGTTGCTGCGCGGGGTACGGCCGATAGGGCTCTGGTCGATCTCGATGACCTTGTCGATGTGCTCCGTGCCGGTGATGCGGTCATGAGCACCGGGCATGGTACGGGAGCGGTACAGCTGACGGGAGAGGCTCGCATGCAGTATGCCGTGCACCAGCGTGGACTTGCCGGATCCGGAGGCGCCGGTGATGCAGGTGAGCGTGCCCAGCGGGATGTTCACGTCGATGTTGCGCAGGTTGTTCTCGCGGGCACCGGTGATCTTCAGACGCTTGCCGTTACCGTCGCGACGCTGGGCAGGAACCGGGATCACCCGGTCGCCACGCAGGTACGCAGCGGTCAGCGAGTCCTTGTGGGCCAGCAGTTCTTCCGGCGTGCCGGCGGCGACGATCTCGCCACCGTGTACCCCGGCGGCCGGGCCCAGGTCGACGATGTAATCAGCAGCCCGCATCGTGTCCTCGTCATGCTCGACGACGATGAGGGTGTTGTCCAGGTCCCGCAGGTGCAGCAGCGTCTTGAGCAGACGTTCGTTGTCACGGGGGTGCAGGCCGATGGACGGCTCGTCCAGCACGTACAGCACGCCGGTCAGGCCGGAACCGACCTGGGTGGCCAGGCGGATGCGCTGGGCTTCACCACCGGACAGGGTGTTCGCTGCGCGGTCAAGTGAAAGGTAGTCCAGGCCGACGTCTTCGAGGAAGCCGAGCCGTGAGTTGACCTCGCGCATGATCGGCCGGGCCACCTGACCGGCAGCGCCTTCCAGGTCCAGGTTGCTGAAGAACGCGACCGCATCGAGGACCGACATGCCCGACACCTGGGCGATGTTGCGACCGGCGACCGTCACAGCCAGCACTTCCGGCTTGTAGCGCGTGCCTTCGCAGTGCGGGCAGGGCACCATCGACATGTACTCCTCGAGGCGTTCCCGCATGAAGTCAGAAGACGACTCGGCCAGCCTGCGTTCCAGGTTGCGGATGACACCTTCGAACTCGGCGCGGAACCGCATGGTCTCACGCGAACCCCGCCGGTAGACGACGTCGATCGGTTCGTCCATGCCTTCCAGCACGGCCTTCTGCACCTTCCCGGGCAGGTCGCGCCAGGGCGTGTTCAGATCGAACCCGAGGTGGTTGGACAGTGCCTTGAGGCGGTCCCAGTAGTGCACCTTCTGGCCCGCACCCTGACCGCCGGTCCAGGGAGCGATGGCGCCACCCGCGATAGACAGGCTGTCGTCCGGCACGATCAGCTGCGGATCGAACCGCTGCAGGTAGCCCAGGCCGCTGCATTCCGGGCAGGCGCCGAACGGGGTGTTGAACGAGAACACCCGGGGCTCGAGCTCCTCCAGGAACGTACCGTGATCAGGGCAGGCGAACTTCTCGGAGAACAGCTCGTCCACGTCCTGGTCAGGCAGAACCACCCGCAGCAGGCCTTCGCCCCGGATGAGGGCCAGCTCCACCGATTCGGCGATCCGGGGCCGGTCGTCCTCCCGGAGCACGACGCGGTCGACCACCAGGTCGATGTCGTGCTTCTCGTACTTCTCGAGGTTCACTTCAAGCGCTTCGTCGAGCGTCATGACCGTGCCGTCGACCCGCACGCGGGCGAAGCCTTCACGCTTGAGGTCGCCGAACAGTTTGCGGTACTCGCCCTTCCGGCCCCGGATGAGGGGGGCCAGCAGCAGGGCACGCGAGTCAGTGTGCTTCTCCAGCAGCTGACTGACTATCTCACTGGGTGACTGGCGACTGATCTGGCGGCCGCACACCGGGCAGTGCGGGATGCCGGCCCGGGCGAACAGCAGCCGGAGGTAATCGTGGATCTCGGTCACGGTACCCACGGTCGAACGCGGGTTGTGGCTGGTGGTCTTCTGGTCGATGGAGATGGCCGGTGACAGGCCCTCGATCACGTCAACATCAGGTTTGTCCATGATGCCGAGGAACTGACGCGCGTATGCCGAGAGGCTCTCGACGTAGCGCCGCTGACCTTCGGCGTAGATGGTGTCGAATGCGAGGGTGGACTTGCCGGAACCGGACACGCCGGTGAACACGATGAAGCGGTTGCGGGGCAGTTCAACGTCAACGTTCTTGAGGTTGTGCGCCCTGGCACCGCGGATGACGAGTTTCTGCAACGTACGCGCCTTCTTTCAGGGGCCGGAGCGGTCGTGACCGGTAAAGGCTGCAGGACTGCCGGACGCGCCCCCATGGCTGCGCCCACATTCAGCGGGGCAATTGCCAACTATAACAACTGGGCTGAAGCGGACTGGTTACCGGGCTTCAATCACCGCTGCAGCCGCTCCGGAACGGCTGAACGCCCCCGCAGCACTTCCTGCAGGGGCGTTCAGCCGGAGGTAAGTTTATTCGCGTCAGTCGCGGTAAGGTGGCGGCTGCTGCACGTCACGGCGGCGTTCGAAGGAGACCTGGGTCTGGGTGAAGAACACCAGGGCGACGAGGCCGACCAGCAGGAAAGCGCTCTGCCACAGCAGGATGAGTACGGCGATCGCGACTACGGTCAGCGGGAGCCGCAGGACGGTCTCGCCCCGGTGGCGCAGTACCAGCCTGAGGCTGTTGCCGGTTGCGAGCAGTCCGTTGAGCATGGCAGCGAAGTCGATGCCGTTGCCACCGTTGCGGTTGCCCTGGGGGTTGCTGTTGTTGTCAGTCATGTCAGCTCCGTTCTGTGAATCTGTGGTCCCGACCATCAGGCGTACGGGTCCAGGCGCTTGATCTGCTCTTCACCAGCGGGTTCCGGGCTGGCTTCCTGAGCGGTTTCCGGGGCGGTCCCGACGCGCTCAACCGAGATGGTCAGGCGGGCAGCCAGCGCTGCGATGGCGCCGATTGCGGCCCAGACCGGCAGCAGCACGGTGCCGATGACTCCCAGGGTCAGCGGGATCTCGATGAGGGTCCGGCCTTCCTCGTTCTTGATGGAGATGCGGCGGATGTTTCCTTCGTGAAGCAGTTCCTTGATCTTCGCCACCACGGCGTCGCCGGAAACGGTGAACTCATCGGTGTATTGCTTTTCGTTCCTCTTGTCGTTGCTCATAGCAGTCATCCTTTCTGAACCGAGTGTAGGGGCTGCGTCTGCGAGGGTCGTCATACGAATGGGTGAGACGTTGGCCGCGGCGGCACATGGGTACACTGTCGCTGTGATCCGAGCCCTGATCTTTGATGTCGGCGGTACCCTCATCTGGGGTAACGGTCCCCATTTCGAACGTGCCAACGCCTGGCGTGTCGGCCTGCTTCTGCGCGAGCAGGGGCTGATCGAGGACGCGCCCGGACTGGCTGACCGGCTCGTCTCGATGCGCAAGCACAGCCCGAAGGAAGGTCCGGACTACGTGCAGACCGGCACTACCCGCTCGCACCTTGAACAGGTACTGCGGGAGTACGGCGTCAGCTTCGATGAATCGTTCATCGACTGGCTGGAACGGGAGTTCTGCCGGCCCGAAGCGGAAGGCGCCCTTGCCATCCCCGGGATGCCGCAGCTGGTCCGCAGCCTGTCCGGCAAAGTGAAGCTCGGCGTCGCGTCCAACACGCGTTCGCACGCCCTGACAGAGCACATCGTCAGCCGGCTCGGACTCGGTACGCTCATCGACCCGCTCGTCACCTCGGTCAGTGCCGGCTTCCGTAAACCGAGTCCGAACGTGTTCAGGGCGCTTCTCGATGCCTGGCAGCTCGATCCGGCGGAAGTGGCCATGATCGGTGACAGCCGCCGTAAGGACGTAGCCGGCGCGCAGCGGCTGGGCATGAAGGGCGTGTGGCTGCGGGCAGAGCTCAGGGCCAGTGGCGGCCGGGTGCTGGAATGGCTGCCTGAAGAAGTTACGCCGGACGCGGTGGCAGATGACGCACCGTCGCTGCTGGCAGCCCTGCGGGAGCTCGGTCTCGAGCACTGAAGCACGCCGGTATGGCACCATGTAATCAACTGTCAGGCCTTACGGAAGGGGAATGAAAGATGGTTTCAACTGCTCCTGCAACCCACGGCAGCCGCAGTGCCGGTGAGAACGACCGCGTACTGACGGTGTTCGGCATGCTGGCTGCCCACCTCGGCTCGTTCGGGATCCTCTACTTCTGGATCACGGGCGCGATACTGCTGTTCACCGGCAACGGCGGCCAGCTGGTCGAGATCACCCGGCTGAGCGGACTCGAACGGACGCTGTACCTGGCATACCCGGCTGTGGTACTGGTCAGCTTCCTGGGCTGGGCTTTCTTCGCGATGCGCCGCGATCTGCTGGCACTGGCCGTGGCCGGTCTGCCGGTAGTGTGCACCGTGCTGTACTTCGTGTACTTCAACACGCTGCGCGGATGAAGGAAAACCGCTGAATGGTCACGGTTACCTGGCACGGTCATGCAACAGTCAGCCTCGAAGCTGACGGGTACACCCTGCTGATCGACCCGTGGTTCGACGGCAACCCGGCGGCAGTCACTGACGGCACCCAGCTGAAGCCTGACTTCATCATCGTCACCCATGGCCACTCCGACCATGTCGCAGACGTCGCGAAGATCGCCCGACGCAGCGGCGCCAGGCTCGTCAGCTCCCCTGAGATATGCGGCTGGTTCGCCGGCCAGGGGGTGGCGGACAGTGACCAGATGAACATCGGCGGCTGGACTGAGTTCCCGTTCGGCCGGGTGCGCTTCACCCCGGCCTGGCACTCCAGTTCGCTGCCAGACGGCAGCTACGGCGGCATGCCTATGGGGGTCGTGATCGAACTGGCCGGCCGGCGCATCTATCACGCGGGCGATACCGCGCTGTTCTCCGACATGAAGCTCATCGGCGCAGAAGGACTCGACCTGGCATTCCTGCCGATCGGCAGCAACTTCACGATGGATCCCGCTCAGGCAGTCGAGGCCGCAGTGCTGCTGCAGCCGGGAACGGTCGTGCCGATCCACTACAACACCTTCCCGCCGATCAGGCAGGATGCCGCCGCTTTCAGTTCGCTGCTGGCTGAGAAGAACATCGGCTGCCGGGTACTCGCGGCCGGAGAGGCATTCGGGCTCTGAGCAGCCGGTCCTGACCGGATGCCCAGCGCCCCGCACCTGATGCAGACTCCGCCGTTCGTTCCGCCTGGTTACACGATCCGCTACCGCCTCGGCTCCGGCCAGACCTCGACGGTGTGGATGGCGAGTCATGCTGCCCTGGGTAACGTGGCACTGAAGATCCCCAGACCCGAAGTGCACGTGCAGCCACTGCTGCGCCGCATGTTCGAGAACGAGGTGCAGATCACCCTGTCGCTCCGCCACCCGAACATCGTGGCGGGCCTGGCCGGCAGTCCGACGGGCCCGGGAGCTTACCTGGCTCTGGAGTACTGTGCCGGTGGGACGCTGGACCAGTACCTGATCGACCGCCGCACCGGGCCGCTCGACCGGACGTTCCGGCTGATACTCGACGTGGTCGCCGGACTGGATCAGACGCACAGCCAGCAGGTGCTGCACCGCGACGTCAAACCCGCCAACGTCTTCCTGACCGAAGACGGCACCGCGAAGCTCGGTGACTTCGGCACCGGCTGCTACGCGACCGAAGAGAACCACGACCGCGTCGGTACGGCCTTCTACATGGCTCCGGAGATATTCGAGGGTGAGACCTCGACCTACGTCAGTGACATATACAGCCTGGGCATCCTGGCCTACGAACTGCTCACCGGCTTCCGGCCGTTCAGCGGCGAGACGTACGAGCAGGTGATGCACGCGCACACTTCCGGCCTGCCCCGGCCCATCTCTTCGTACCGTGATGACATCCCCAGGGCAGTGGCGCTGGTCGTCGGCCGGGCCATGTCACGTGAGCCGGGGCGCCGGCACCCGAGCGTGAAAGCGTTCCGGGACGAGTTCGTGAAGGCCGCCGGGCTGCAGGATGACCTGGCGGCAGAGGAGACCGTGACCGGCCGGGCGAGCCGCAAGGCCCAGGAGCACCACGACGATGGTCGCGCTGACGGACGGCGTGGCCTGCTGGGCTGGTTCAGGCGCAAAGACTGAGGCCTGCCCTGCGACTGTCCCGGGCGGCGTGCTCGGGTATACTCAAACTCGGAATGAGTCCTAGAAAGGCAGTAGTTTTCCGGGACCTTATACCAGCAGCAAGTTAGGAGAGACCGTGGCAGAAAACAGACTCGAGATACGCGGCCTGCGCGCCCGTATCGTTGATGGCGATGAGATCCTGAAGGGCGTGGACCTGGTGGTTCCGGCCGGCGAAGTGCATGCCCTGATGGGCCCGAACGGCTCAGGCAAATCCACCCTCGCGAAAGTCATCGCCGGTGACCCGCAGTACGAGATCACCGAAGGTGACATCCTCGTCGACGGTGAGAGCGTCCTGGAGATGGAGCCCGATGAACGCGCCCGGGCCGGCCTGTACCTCGCGTTCCAGTACCCGGTCGAAGTGCCGGGCGTTTCCATCGCCAACTTCCTGCGCCTGGCGCTGAACGCCCGCCGCGAGGAAGGCGACGAGATCGGCGTCATGGAGTTCTACCGGAAGCTGCAGGAAGCCGTGAAGGAACTGGACTGGGACGAGTCCATCATCGAGCGCAACCTGCACGAGGGCTTCTCGGGCGGCGAGAAGAAGCGCAGCGAGATCCTGCAGCTGCTCGTGCTCGAGCCG
>CAYPKV010000113.1:0-6791 GCA_964411415.1 uncultured bacterium | reverse complement strand
AAGTCACGGATCCGGACGCAGAACCGGGGAACGGCTTTCAGTCGGGCCGAAAGGAACCAAGCTCATGCAGGTGAACATCAAGGACAGACAGGAAGTAGAGGCAACCGTCGAGGTGATCATTCCGGCGGCCGAAGTCGACAGCACCTACGCCTCGGTCCTCCGCGAACTGGCCGGTCGGGTACGCATTCCCGGCTTCCGGCCCGGCAAAGTACCCGCTGCCATCCTGGAACGGCGCATCGGCTCCGAGGCACTCGCTGGCGAAGTGCGCCAGATGCTGATCGATGAACACTTCGAGAAGGCCATCGAAGAGGCCGGCCTGACACCCGTCGGCCTCCACTACCACGGCGGCAACCCCGAACGTGGCCAGGACTTCGTTTTCGACATCCACATGGACCTGGCACCCGAGATCAACCTGCCTGACCTGGACGAGATCATCATCGACACCCCGGCCGCAGAGATCACCGATGCCGACGTCGAAGGCGCCGTGAAACGCCTCCAGCTGGACAACGCCACCCACGTGCCCGTTGACCGACCCGTACAGGCCGGTGACGTCCTGACCGTCGAGCTGCTCGGCGAGGACGACAGCGAAGGCGGCAGCATGCCGATCGACATGGACAGCGTCTCTGAACACCTGGCGGAACAGCTGGCCGGCAAGAGCGCCGGTGACGTGGTCGAACTGAACCTCGCTGCCGCTGCCGTGGCTGAACCGGAGGAAGATCCTGCGGAAGCTGCTGAAACTGACGGTGAAGTGCCCGTCAACGAAGAAGCCGCCAGTGAAGCCGCTGCTGAGGAAGAGAAGCCCGCCTCCACGCTGCGCGTACGCATCGCTGACGTGCGTGAGAAGGAACTGCCCGCCCAGGATGACAGTTTCGCTGCTACCCTCGGCTTCGCCAACTGGGAAGAGACGCTCGCTTACGTCCGCAAGACGCTGCTGGAACAGGCCGAGGCTGACACTTTCGAGGCTCAGAAGAACGAGTTCGTGGACAAGGTGCTGGCCCAGACGCCGTTCCCGGTCCCGTCCGGTATGCTCAACCGCCGTCAGCAGTACCTGCTCGACAACCTCCGCCAGGACCTGGCCCGCCGTGGCATCACCATGGACGCCTACTTCAACCGCCTGCAGGAGCGGGGCGAGCTCGAGAGCTTCGAGCAGGACCTGAAGAACTCAGCTACCGAAGCCGTGCGACGTGACCTGGTACTGGAGCGCGTCATGCTCGACCGCCAGACCGTCTTCACGGACGAAGAGTTCGAGGAAGCCCTCGCCGAAGCTGCTGCCGAGGAAGGCACCAGCCCGAACGCCCTGCGCCGTGAGCGCGGCGAGGAGTGGGAGCGCAACTACCGCTTCCTGCTGCAGCGTGAGAAAGCCCTCGAGGACGTCGTACGTGAACGGCTCGCAGCAGCTGCCGTAGCTGCCCTCGGTTAAACTTTCAGACAACCCGGACCAGTGCGGCCGGACGCCAGGATCACCTGGCTCCGGCCGCCGCCGTACCGCCAGTCAGCAAGCTCAGCCAGTGCCACTCATTCCGTATGTGATCGAACAGACCAGCCGCGGCGAACGCAGTTACGACGTCTACAGCCGCCTCCTGCGTGACCGGATCATCTTCCTCGGTTCGGCCATCGACTCTGAGGTCGCCAACGTCATGGTCGCTCAGCTGCTGCTGCTCGACTCCCAGTCACACGAAGAACCGATCAACCTGTTCATAAACAGCCCCGGTGGTGAGGTGTACGCCGGCATGGCCATCTACGACGTCATGCAGTACATCAGGGCCCCGGTGCACACGAACTGCGTCGGGATCGCGATGTCGATGGGCTCCGTCATCCTGATGGCCGGTGAACCGGGCCACCGGGTCGCGCTGCCGAACAGCCGGATCATGATCCACGCAGGTTCAGCCGGCTTCCCGCGCGCCAGCCTGCCCGACCTCGAGATCATGGCGCGCGAGTACAACAACATACGCGAACAGATGGTCGGCATCTACGAGCGGCACACGGGTCAGAGTGCGGCCCGCATAAGGCAGGACCTGGAACGTGACTACTTCCTGTCGCCTGCGGAAGCCCGCGAGTACGGCCTGATCGACAGCATCGTCACACCACGGCAGGGCAGCCGCTTCTAGGACCGGCTGGGCTTCAGACGGCGACCGTGGCGAAGCCGCGGCAGCGCTCCACTGCGAGGGCCAGCCGTTTCAGCGCCTCAGCGACTTCTTCAGCTGTGGTGGTGCGGCCGAAACTGAATCGCAGGGTGGAACGGGCGTCTGCTTCCGGCAGGCCCAGTTCCAGCAGGACGTGTGACGGGGCCAGGCTGCCGGCCGAGCAGGCTGAACCGACGCTGACCTGCACTCCGAGAGAATCAAGCGCCATGAGCAGTGCCTCACCGTCTGCTTCTGTCACCGTTACACTCGTGTGCTTAACGCTGCGCGGCTGACCGGCGCCGGTGACCCTCACACCGGGGATGTCCTGCAGGCCTGTCTCGAACTGTTCCTGCAGCTGAGCGAGCCGGGCGTGCAGCTGCTCCTGTCCGCTGGCTGCCAGTTCCATCGCCAGGGCCAGTCCGGCTGCTGCCGCCACGTCACTGGTACCGGCCCGGAAACCCAGTTCCTGCGAGCCGCCATGCAGGTAAGGGGCGAGCACGAGCCCTTCGCGCAGCCACAGCAGGCCGCTCCCCCGGGGCCCACCGAACTTGTGGCCCGAGATGACGAGCGCGTCTGTGTTCAGTTCAGCGACATCGACCGGTTCGACCCCGAACGCCTGAGTGGCGTCGCAGAACAGTGTCGCACCGGCCCGGTGGGCCGCGTTCGCGAGCTGGCGCACCGGGTTGATGGTTCCCGTCTCGTTGTTCACCTGCATGACTGCTACGACGTCACCCGGCCCGGTGCCGGCCGCCCGCAGTGAGGCCGGTGTGATGAGGCCGGCTTCGGGCTCCAGGGCGACGGTTTCGAATCCCCGCGCTGCAAGCTCCCTGGCGACACTCAGCACCGCCTGATGCTCGAGCGGACTGTAGAGCAGACGCCTGAAGCCGGCCCGGCTGGCCAGGCTGAACAGGGCATGGTTTATGCCTTCTGTGGCACCGGAGTTGAAAATGATGGTCCGGGGCCGTGCGCCCAGCGCGGCTGCTGCCTGTTCCCGGGCTGACTCAAGTACCCGCCGGGCCCGCTGACCGGCCCGGTGCACGCTGGATGGGTTGGCGGGATGGTCAGCCATGACCTGCATCATCAGTGCCGCCACTTCAGGCCGCACCGGCGTACTGGCAGCATGATCCAGGTATATCTCGTCCATCCGGGTTTCCAGCTCGGTCAGGCGGCAGCGAACTGGGCCGGCAGCGGCTCCAGGGTGATCAGTTCATGCTCGCTCATCATCTCAGCGAGTGTGGTCGAACCGAGCACACTGCGTACCGCATCGTCCACGCGGCGCCAGAGTGGCTCAGCCGCGCAGTTGCCGACACGGTCACAGTTGTCTGTATCTTCGATGCACGAGACCGGCGCCAGCGTACCTTCGAGCAGCTCCACGACCTCAAGTGCCGTGATCTGGTCAGCAGGCCGGGCGATCAGGTAACCACCGTGGGCACCACGGACCGATTTCACATAGCCGGCCCGGCGCAGCATCGCGAAAATCTGCTCCAGGTACAGGTGGCTGAGGCCCTGCCGTTCAGCGACAACCTTCAGGCTGGTGGGCCGTTTGCCACCCATCGCGACCTCGATCAGGGCACGCATGCCGTACTGAGCTTTCGTTGAAATCCACATCGGGCGGACCCCCTGTCTACAGGCGCAGTATAACCGCACAGCGCGAAGTGTCACGGATCTGCAACGACGTGTTCAGCCGACCATGAACCCTGCGCGCGGATCGTACATCGTCACGCGCTTCTCGACAGTCTTCACGAACAGGCCACGGCGTACGCGCAGCCGCACGAACCAGCCGCCGTCCTCACGCAGCTGCGAGGCAGCCAGACCGACCCAGGGCAGGAACCGGCCGACCGCCCGGATGAACGACAGGCTCATCTCGTTCTGCAGGTTCATGTAACGCCCGGCAGGCGTCGGGGCAGGGAAGTCCCAGGCGAACACGTGCACTCGTCGGCCGCGCAGGTCGGAACCCGTGTTCAGCTGCACGCTCGCATAGCGACGCTGGCGCAGCGTGCCGTTACTGTCGAACCGCAGTTCACGCAGGTCAAGGTCGATGTGCACGCGTGAAAGGGTCGAGTACGGCGCCAGCCGCACGGTCGTCTTCAGCATCGTGCCGCTCCTGGCGTGCGGCGGGGTATCGAGCTCAAGCTGATGGAACATGAGCCTGAACACCAGGCCACGCAGGCTGGCCAGCGCCGCGCCACCGGTTATGACGAGCTGCAGCAGCAGCCAGCCGGGCGCCAGACCCACTGCCTCGCGCGGTCCCGGTAAGAGCAGCACCATGGTGCCGGCGGCCAGCAAAGACCACAGGAGCGTGCTCCAGAACTCCGGCAGGTTCGCAGGCGACGGCTGGCGCGGCAGGTCGGCCGGCGGATCGAGCTGCCAGTGCAGCGCCTGTCCGCAGCGTTCACACAGAGCACCGCCACTGTTTGTCCAGGAACAGGCGTCACACGTCCATGATTCGGCCACTGGCCAGCACTCTAGCAGTCACGGTACCGGCCCGGCAATTGCTTATCATTGAGGCACGCCAGGGTCCCGCTTCACCGAGCGGGCCGACACAGGTGGCCATGGAGGTTCACATGAAAGGCCAGAGCAGGATCATCAACGGGGACACCTGGATCGTCGTGGACGTAGCGCCCGCTGAACCGCTGGCTGAGATGGTTGCGGCACTGCTCGAGGACGCGGGTTTCGTCGCACTCGTGCGCGGCGCCGACAGTGGCGACGATGTGTTCGCCCACCTCGGTACGCCAGGCATCGGTACGACGGTAGTGCTGGTACCCGAAGAGCAGGCTGAAGCGGCGCTGCAGCTGATCAGCGAGACCGTTACGGACTACCAGGGTGACGAGATCGATGCAGCACTCCTTAGTGGAGAGCTGAGCGCCGGTGACCTCGACCCGGCCGATGACGACGACGATCCGGACGACGACTGGGCATGAGCCGGCCGCAGGCCAGTGCCGCGGCGGTCAGCCTCGCTGGCGCGGTGCTGGTCCTGGGGCTCAAGACGGCAGCTTCGGTCGCTACCGGCTCCGTCTCACTGCTGTCTGACGCCGCTGAGTCGGTCGTCAACGTACTGGCGGCGGTAGTGCTGCTGCTGGCGGTGCGCCTGGCCAGCCGCCCGGCTGACTACGAGCACCCGTACGGACACCAGAAAGCTGAACTGCTGTCAGCTGCGTTCGAAGCACTGCTTATCTTCGCGGCTGGCGCCATCATCATCGTCGCGGCTGTGCAGCGGCTGCTGTCACCCCGCGAGCTTGACAACGTTCAGGTCGGCCTCACCGTCGCTGTTGTGGCCGGCCTGATCAACCTCGGCCTGGCCCTGTGGCTGCGCAGCCGGGCGCGGACGTTGCAGTCGGCGGCTCTGGATGCCAACGCCCGCCACCTGTTCACTGACGTGTGGTCAAGCTGCGGGGTCATAGGCGCGGTGCTGCTGACTGCCCTGCTGGGCTGGCTGTGGCTCGACGCCGCGGTCGCGATCGTGGTCGGCCTCAACATCCTGCGCGAAGGCTGGCTCATCATGGCGCAGACAGTATCGCAGCTGCTCGATGAACGCCTGCCTGACGATGAGGAAGCGCTGATACTGCAGGAACTCGACGCGACGAACGACATCGTCGGTTATCACCGGCTGCGCTCACGGCGCAGCGGCAACGCCCGCTTCGTCGAGGTCGACGTGTTCATGCAGCCGGCGACCACGGTCGAGCATGCCCACGTGGTCGTCAGGGACCTGGAGGACCGCCTGGCGGCTCGCCTGCCCAACCTGGTCAGCACGGTCCACGTCGAACCGCATGCTCCCGGCATACGCGAAGGTTCCACGAGCCCCCGCGAGGAGTACTGAGCTGCTTTAGCCGACGCTGCGCGCGCCGCGGCCGTCCCAGCCTGCGAACGCCCAGAACCTGCCCTGCTGCCTGTCCTTGAGGTACTGGACGAGCGGTTCCCGCAGCGGGGCGATGGGGATTATCTGCTGTACCTCGTCAGCAGGGAAGAAGCGCGCTTCGACGATGAAGCCGTCCGGGTCACGCGGGTTGAGCAGCCCGTCGTACTCAGCCAGGAACGCGAACGATACGGCCCGGTCGTTACGCCTTACGTCCTCGACGTGAACTGCGTATGCCAGGTGGCTGATGCCGGTCACCAGCAGACCGGTCTCTTCGGCCACTTCCCGCCGCAGCGCGTCGAGGGTCGATTCACCCTTCTCGACTACCCCGCCGGGGAGCGTGTAGCGGACGTTTCCGAAACCCTGCCAGTCGTTGCCCACAAGCAGTACCCGACCCTGGGAGTCGAGCAGAATCGCTGCGGCAACGACGAACTCACGCCGGCTCACCGGAACCGTTCCCGCGCCGGTCAGCAGCCTGCAGCAGCTGTTGCTGTTCCGCCTTACTCAGTGCGGCAGTCAGCTCCTCCAGCCCGCCCTGCATCACCTGACTGAGGTTGCGGGTGGTCCAGCCGATCCGGTGGTCCGTGAGCCGGGACTGCGGGAAGTTGTAGGTGCGGATCTTCTCCGAGCGTTCGCCGCTGCCGATCTGCACGAGCCGCGCTTCGCGCTGCTCGGCGGCCGCCCGGGCCCGCTCGCGTTCAAGGAGGCGGGCCCGCAGCACCGCCAGTGCCTTCTCCTTGTTCTTGATCTGCGACTTGCCGTCCTGACAGGTGACGATGATCTCGTCGTCCGTACCGGGCCGGTACGTTATCCGG
>CAYPKV010000112.1:0-6893 GCA_964411415.1 uncultured bacterium | reverse complement strand
TGCGGCAGGCGCCGATTGGTGACATGTACTCCTGCGAGCAGAAGTAGGGCACGTCGTGGCCTGCGGCGAACACCGCGTCGATCGCGCTTGTTCCGGGCGTCAGGTCGAGCTCGACCTCGTTGACCCTGACCTTCATTCCTTCCACCAGTCCTTTGCCGGGTACATGCTCGTACCGTGGTGCGCCAGGTGGTCGTACTCCTCACGGAAGTACTTCAGGCTGGCCAGCACCGGTACCACGCAGGCATCAGCCAGCGGGCAG
This sequence comes from uncultured bacterium, assembly GCA_964411415.1. GTDB lineage: Bacteria > Deinococcota > Deinococci > Deinococcales > Trueperaceae > CALDPK01. The sequence continues at coordinate 6,634 of CAYPKV010000112.1, read as the reverse complement.
AACGCGGTGCCGCGGACACGGCCGGCGATGTCTGCTATGAGTTCCACATCGTCAGGGGTGCCCTGGCCGGACAGGAGCTTGCGGTAGATCTGTGGCAGCCAGGTCGAGACACCTTCGCGGCAGGGCGTGCACTTGCCGCATGATTCGTGGGCATAGAAACGGACGATGTTGTACATCACGTCGACGATGCACTTGTCCTTCGGTATGAGGATGATGCCGCCCGTGCCGAGCATCGAGCCCTTCCTGGCGACGCTGCCGAAGTCCATCGGCGTGTCCAGGAACTCATCGGTGAACGGGAACATCGGGCAGCTGGTGCCACCTGGGATGAACGCCTTGGCTTCACCGTCAGGTCCGCCGCCCAGGTCGTAGATGACCTCGCGGAAAGTCGTGCCCATCGGCACTTCGTACACGCCGCGGTTGCGGAAGGCACCGGACAGTTCGACGTGGTGCAGGCCCTTGGTGTCTTCGGTTCCGATCGCCGAGTACCAGCTGGCGCCGCGGTTGATGACGTGTACGGCCGTGGCGAGCGTGGTGACGTTGTTGATCGTCGTCGGCAGGCCGTACACGCCGGCACCGGCCGGGAACGGCGGCTTGAGCCGGGGGTTGGCCCGGAAACCTTCGAACGAGTTCATGAGCGCGGTCTCTTCACCGCATATGTAAGCGCCCGCTCCGCGGTGCAGGATGATGTCGAAATCCGTGTCGCTGCCGAGTATTCCCTTGCCGAGGATGCCGGCGGCCCGTGCGTCACGGATCGCGTCCTTCAGGCGGTTGTAAGCCTTGAAGTACTCGCCGCGGATGTAGAGGACGCCGAGAGTGGCGTGGATGGCGTAGCCGGCGATGATCATTCCTTCGATCAGCTGGTGGGGGTCGTCCTCTAGCAGGTACCGGTCCTTGCAGGAGCCGGGCTCGCTCTCGTCGGCGTTGCAGACGATGAAGTGCTGACGGCCGTCAGGCTTCGGCATGAACGACCACTTCACGCCGGTCGGGAAGCCCGCCCCGCCGCGGCCGCGCAGGCCGGACGCCTTGACCTCGTTGACGACGTCTTCCGGGGTCATGGTGGTCAGCGCCTTGCGGGCGGCTTCGTAACCACCGTGGCTGCGGTAGTAATCGAGCGTCCAGGCGCCTTCGGTACCTACGTGGCGGTACAGCGTCACTTCGAACCGGGGGTCCCGGCGTGACGTTATGCGGTCCTGAACCTGTTCAGGTGCGTTCACCTGGTACCTCCCTGACCGGCTATGTCACCGCTGCGGGCGTAGTGCGGCTCCGGCAGCTCACCGCGCCGCAGTGAGCTGATCAGTTCGCTCAGGCGGGTACGGGTCATCAGCTCGAAGTAGGTGTCGTTGACCTGGAGCACGGGGCCGGTCGTGCAGGAGCCGAGGCATTCGACCTTCTGGAGGCTGAAGTAACCTTCTGCGTCGGTCTCGCCGTTGACGATGCCGAGCTCATCTACGAGCCAGTCGTACATGCTGTCGGAACCGGCCAGCGAGCAGGACAGCGTGGCGCACACCTGCAGGTGGTACCGGCCGACCGGCTGGTCGTGGTAGGTGCTGTAGAAGCTCATGACGCCGCGCACTTCGGTGGCGCGTACACCGACGATCTCGGCGATCTCGGCTACGCGGGCGTCTGAGATATGGCGTTCTTCGTTCTGGACTTCCCATAAGAGCGGCATGATGGCGCTGCGGCGCCCGTACTCGGGGTAGCGGCCGAGGATCTCATTCAACAGTTCCTGGCGGCTGGCGAAGAACGGTTCGACTGTTGAGAGTTCGATCACTTGTCCACGTCTCCCAGTACCGGGTCGAGTGAGGCGATGTTGATGACCATGTCGGCGAACAGTCCGCCGACGCAGGCCGGTTCGATCACCTGCAGGTTGATGAGGCTCGGCACCCTTACCTTCACGCGGTAGGGCATCGAACCACCGTCAGAGACCAGCCAGTAACCGAGCTCGCCGCGTGAGCTCTCGGTCGGAACGTAGCTCTCACCGAGTGGCGGGTGGAACCCTTCGGTCACCAGCTTGAAGTGGAAGATCACTGCTTCCATCGAGGTCTCGAGTTCATGGCGGGGTGGCAGCGAGATGCGGCGGTCCGGGTCCTTGACGGGGCCGGGTTCGAGCATGCCGAGCGCCTGTTCGATGATCTTCAGGCTCTCGGCCATCTCCAGGTAACGCACCATGAAGCGGCTCCAGGTGTCACCTTCGTCGTAGCTGATGACATCGAAGTCGTAGTCACCGTAGCCGCTGTAGGGCCGGGCCTTGCGCCAGTCGAGCGGAACGCCGCTGGCCCGCAGGTTCGGTCCGGTCAGTCCGCAGTCGATCGCGGTCGCCCGGTCCACAACGCCGACACCCTTCGTGCGGGTGTTGAAGATGGGGTTGCCCATGAAGAAGTCGTGGTACTCCTGCATCTTCGCGGGGAACAGCCTGATGAAGTCGGCGACCTTCTCTTCGAAGCCGGCGGGCGTGTCGTAGCTGAGGCCGCCGATGCGGAAGTAGCCGTAGTTCATGCGGACGCCGGACACCATCTCGAATATGTCCAGGATCAGTTCGCGTTCCCGGTACGTGTAGAAGAACGGAGTGAGTGCCCCCATGTCGAGCAGGCCGGTTCCCAGGAACACCAGGTGGCTGGCGATGCGGTTCAGCTCGGTCAGGATGACGCGGACCCGCTGGGCGCGTTCAGGCACCCGGGCTCCGATGAGCTTCTCGGCGCTCAGTACGTAGGCAAGGTCGTGAGAGAAGCCGTTGACGTAATCCATCCGGTTGGAGTAGGTCACGCCCTGCTGCCAGGTGCGGTTCTCCATGGTCTTCTCGAAGCCGGTGTGCAGGTAGCCGATCTGTGGCTTGATCGCCACGATGCGTTCCCCGTCAAGGTCGACTACCAGGCGCAGCACACCGTGGGTCGAAGGGTGCTGCGGCCCGACGTTGATGCGCATGTAACGCGTCTGGAACTCGCCATGCGGCTGGTCCAGCTCATGGGCGCGGGTCAGTTCCCTGGTGCTGCTCATCGCTCCGCCTCGTCCTGCGGCAGGTCGTGCTGCTGGCTGCTGCGCACACCCTTGCGGGCGCCGCCCTTCCAGCCGGTCAGACCGGTGTCGAGGCCGGCCAGGCCGGCACGGAAGCTGGCGGGGTCAAGGAAGCGGCCGTCGTTGAACAGGGTCGGCGTCTCGCCCAACGGGAAGTCCTTGCGGTGTGGATGACCGATCAGGTCCTCGGGGGTGAGGATCTTGCGCAGATCCGGGTGGCCTTCGAAGGTCACGCCGAACATGTCGTACACCTCGCGCTCCATGAAGTTAGCCGCACTCCACAGGTGCGTGACCGTCGGCAGTGTTTCGCCTTCGTCCAGGTGAACCCGGAAGTAGCGGCGGGCGCTGCCGTCAGTGCGGGTCAGTGCCCAGGTGACGCTGAAGCGCCTGCCCTGGTGACGCGGGTATTCGAGCCAGTCGATGCCGAATATGTCCATCAGCATCTCGAATCCTTCAGCACGCGCTGCGGCGACGCTGTCGACTATGTCTTCACGTCCCGTCTCGATCAGCTGATCGCCTTCAGCGAGCAGGAGTTCGTGACTCATCCTGCCCAGCCTTCGATCATCGGCAGCTGGACGCCCTGCTGGTCGAACACTTCGCCGCGCACCTTCTTCTGCAGCTGCTGTACCGCGAAGATCAGCGCTTCAGGCCGGGGTGGGCAGCCGGGTACGAATATGTCGACCGGCACGACCGAGTTGACGTTCTGGACGATGGCGTAGTTGTTGAACATGCCACCGGAAGAAGCGCAGGCGCCCATTGAGATGACCCATTTCGGATCAGGCATCTGGTCGTAGACGCGGCGGAGCACCGGGGCCATCTTGCGGGAGAGCCGGCCGGCGACGATCATCACGTCCGCCTGGCGCGGGCTGGCCCGGAACACCTCAGACCCGAAGCGGGCCAGGTCGTGCCTGGTGTCTGTGGCGGCCATCATCTCGATGGCGCAGCAGGCGAGGCCGAAGGTGACCGGCCACAGGCTGTGACTGCGCCCCCAGGCCACGAGCTTCGTAAGGCTGGTGAACAGGATCCCTTCGGACTCCAGTTCCTGCCAGTCCTTCTCGAACAGTTCCGTCAGGCTCATAAGCCGGCCTTTACTTCCATCTGAGGACTCCCTTGCGAAGGATGTAGACGTAGCCGACAGCCAGGATCGCCACGAAGATGACTGCGTTGGCGAACAGGAACTGTGGCGCCTGCCTGAACTGGACCGCCAGCGGGTAGAAGAAGACGGTCTCAAGGTCGAAGATGATGAAGATCATCGCGACCAGGTAGAAGTGGACCGGGAAGCGCTGCCTGGCGTTTCCCAGTGCGGGGATGCCTGACTCGTATGCAGCGAGCTTGTCCGGGTTCGGCTTTTTTGGGCCGAGGATGTAGCCGACCGTCAGCGCAGCGATTCCGATGCCTGCAGCCACCAGAATCATGATCAGAGCCTGTTCGTACACAGCCGGAACTCCTTTCAATTGCCGGGAGAATCTGGCAGAATTTCTGAATGACGCAGATTCCCGGCGCTCTTGTGCGTCATTTCACAACCTGTTGGCATCATTCTAGCACTGCCCAAATATGCCAACAAGGCCAGAAATCCCGACTGCAACGGTATGAATTGCGTTTTTGTGGCGGCGCCAGGAGGCACCGGTGAGCAGTCCGGCCGTGCAACTGAGGTCCTACAGTTCAGGTGATCTGGAGAGCCTGTACGAGATATGTCTGCTGACCGCCGCGTCGGGTGGGGACGGCAGCAGCCTGTACCGCAAGGCGCCCCGCTCGGTTGGCGACTACTACGCGGCACCGTACGCAGAGTTCGAGCCTGAACTGATCACGCTGCTGACCGACGACGCCGGAGTATGCGGTTACGTACTCGGTACATCTGATACCGCAGCGTTCGAGGACTGGTTCGAGCGGGAATGGTTCCCGCGCATGCGCAAACGTTACCCCGCTCCGGCGGGGCCGGCGGCTGATCACACCGCCTCGGACCGGATCATCCGCCGTTTCCATGAGCCGCTGATGCGGGAGTCACGGGCTATCGTCAGTGCCTACCCGGCCCACCTGCACATAGACATACTGCCGCGCGCCCAGGGCCAGGGAAACGGCCGCCGCCTGATGGACGCCTTCCTGCTGGCCCTGCAGCAGCGCGGCGTGAAGGGCGTACACCTGGGCCTCGGCCTGCGCAACCACCGGGCCCTCAACTTCTACACCCGCTTCGGCTTCAGCGAGCTGGAGAAGCGGGGCGACCCGCCCCACTCGATGCTGATGGGCCTGCACCTCGCACCTGAGGTTCCCGCTCAATAAATGAAGAAGGGCGCAGGGTAACTCCTGCGCCCTTCTTTGTTACCGGCCTGTGTTCAGGCTTCTGAGATGGCGATCCTGCGCGCGCGGGCCTCGGCCTTACGCGGCATCGTGACCACCAGCATGCCTGCCTGGACGGTCGCGCTGACCGCGTCGGTATCGACTGCCGCCGGCAGCCTCAGGCTGCGGCTGAACGAGCCACGCGGCAGAGAACGAAGCCAGTAACGGCGGCCTTCGACCTCTTCTTCGTCACGGGCGACGGACTTGATGGTCAGGTGGCGGCCCTCGACATCGACGTCGATGTCAGCTGCCGTCAGGCCCGGCACCGCCAGTTCCAGGAAGTAACCCTCGTCCGTCTCGTAGAAATCGATGCCGGACTGGCCTGCCGGCCGGCCTGCAGCGAAATCTTCGAAGACGCGGCCGAACCGGCCGAGGTAGTCGTCGTTATGCCATCTGTGGATCGGGTGGCGGTGACCGCCAAAATGTCTGGTTGGGTACATGTTTCATGCCTCCTTACATGCTCGCAACTGCGGACCTGTTTCAGGTCGACGCTGGCACGAGCATACTACCTGAGTCTCCTTATGTCAAGTTTACTCTCTCATCAAGACTTATACTTCCTGCCTTAAGATGCCAGCAAGCCTGCCGACAGTCCCATCTCACCTGGGGTGCCAGACTGAAGTGGCAGAACTGAAAGGGGAATACATGGCTACTCTTACCGTCCTGAAATTCGATGGAGCAGATAAGGCTGAACAGGCCCTGGAGAGCCTGCAGGAGCTGCGGACGCAGCACGTGCTGAGCATCGCTGACGCAGCGGTGGTGTCCTGGCCGGAAGGTCGCCGGGCTCCAGTCACGCGTCAGGCGGTCAACACCGCAGGCGTGGGTGCGCTCGGCGGCACCTTCTGGGGCATGCTGGTCGGCTTCCTGTTCATGATGCCCCTGCTCGGAGCCGTGATCGGCGCTGCCGCAGGTGCCATCTCCGGAGCCCTGACCGACATCGGCATCAACGACAACTTCATCAGGCAGGTGCGCGACCAGGTGCAGCCCGGCACCTCGGCCCTGTTCCTGCTCTCCGCCACTGAGGCCCCTGACCGTGTTGCCGAACAGCTCAGCCGCTTCTCGCCTTCGCTGTTCAGCACCAACCTGTCACGCGAGCAGGAAGAGAAGCTGCGCGAGCTGTTCGAGGGCTCCTGAGCGCGCTGAGAGCACTCTCCCGACCAGTCCGCAGCTCCTGCACTTGACGTTCACAGTGGAAGTCACATAGAATCATCAAGCTGTGTCCGAAAGGGCGCAGGAGCCAGGCCCCTTCGACTAGCGGTTAGGTCACAACCCTTTCAAGGTTGCGGCACGA
>CAYPKV010000111.1:0-6924 GCA_964411415.1 uncultured bacterium | reverse complement strand
GTGGTGGAGGCTAGCAGACTCGAACTGCTGACCCTCTGCTTGCAAAGCAGATGCTCTCCCAACTGAGCTAAGCCCCCACGGGCACAGCGCTGTCAAATATACGCGGTACCCGCTCCCGTGTCAACGTCAGTGCAGTCTCAGAACCGCTTTCCGGCGATCTCGGCACCGTGGACGAGGCTTTCGAGCTTGGCCCAGGCGAGGTCCGGATGGATGCGGCCACCGAGTCCGCAGTCACTTGAAGCGATGACGCGTTCCGGTCCGACCCGGCTGGCGAATCGGCCGATGCGCTCGGCGACCAGTTCGGGGTGCTCGATGATGTTGGTGGCGTGGCTGATGACGCCGGGGATGATCACGCGGTCGTCGGGCAGTTTCACGGTGTCCCAGACGCGGTACTCATGCTCGTGGCGGACGTTGGCTGCTTCGAACGAGTAGCCGCCGACGTTCACTGTGAGCAGCAGGTCGACCAGGTGTTCCAGGCCGAGGTCGGTCGCGTGTGGGCCGTGCCAGGAGCCGTGGCACAGGTGGAAGCGCAGCCGGTCGCGCGGCAGGTCCTTTATGGCCCAGTTGAGGGCTTCGACGTTGCGCTGCGTGAACTTCACGTAGTCTTCGACGCTTGGTTCGGGGTTTATCTGGTCCCAGCTCTCGGCGAAACCGGGGTCGTCGAACTGCAGGATCAGGCCGGCGTCGATGACGGCGCGGTACTCCTCGCGCAGTACTTCGGCCCAGGCCCACAGTGAGGCTTCTTCGTCCTCGTTGTACAGGTCGGTGAGGCGGATGGCACTGCCGGGTGCGAGGGCGGTGATGAAGCCGTTCCCGCGACCGTAACCGTGCTTCTCGAGGGCAGCGTTGAGGTTGTCGGTGTCGGCATTCACGAACTCCTGACCGATGTACTCCATCTTGCCGACCACCGCCGGGAACGGCCTCGGTTTACCGGTGGTGACGGTGACGTCTTCAGCGTAGACACGGGGGAACAGCTTGCGGTCGCGCCGGTGGATGAAGCCGGTCAGGCGGATGTTGCCGGGTTCGGATATCACGTCCGGCTGGTTGAAGAAATCCACCTCGCGCAGCTCCAGGTTGGACACCCGGTCGAAGATGTAGGTCCACCACGAACCGTAGTTGGTGGCCGAGGACATGCCGTGGCCGTACTCGCCGTCCCCGGGGATGCTGATGCCGATCGCAGCCTGCCGGCCGACGACTTCATCCACTGAATCCCGCAGCAGGCCACGCATGTCGTTGAACGACATCGAGCCGTCTTCGAAGGCGCGGAACGCCTCGATGAGTGCATCAGTGCGTGGGAGACTGCCCACGTGTGTCGTCCGGAACGTGTGTGCCATGTTGGCCTCCTGTTTTCCCCGCACCAGGGAGCGGCGCGGATGCCAAGAACTTTAACCAGAAGCAGTCCTTTTAGGTCAAGGGGGTGACAAGCTGGCAGCGGGTGTGCTTTACTTGTCAGCAACCGTCCGGATTGCGGACGGCCTTATCAAGAGCGGACGAGGGATCTGGCCCAGTGACTCCGCGGCAACCAGTCTCCATTCAGACGGGTGCTAATTCCAGCCGGCAGCAGGACTACGGTAGTGCGCTTGCCGGAAAGATGGGGGCGAAAGCCTCGAAACACGGGCCCGGCTGCGGGCCAACAGGAGGCTGGATCTTGATGTTTCACCTGAGCGACAACCTGACTGCTGACCACCACCGCAGCATGCGAATGCCAAGCGCGGACTGACGCCTCCGGCTGAAGATCAGCCGCCGTACAGCTCCGCAGCTTCAGCGCCCGTGACCGGTCTCATGCCGGTGCACGCTCTTTGGTCCCGTCTCGCAGATTCGGCCGGAACTCCCGGCCAGGAAAGGTTGAAACCATGTCTTACCGCTTCGAAACTTTGCAGATCCACGCCGGCCAGCAGCCGGATCCCGTCACCAAAGCCCGCGCCGTTCCGATCTTCCAGAACGCCGCCTACGCGTTCGACGATGCTGACCATGCAGCCCGGCTGTTCGGCCTGCAGGAGTTCGGCAACATCTACTCCCGCATCATGAACCCCACCAACGACGTGCTGGAGAAGCGCATCGCAGCGCTGGAGGGCGGCACCGCAGCAGTGGCGGTCGCCTCCGGTCACGCCGCTGAGTTCATCGCGCTGACGACGCTTGCCTCTGCCGGCGACAACATCGTTGCTTCGCCCAACCTGTACGGCGGTACGAGCAACCTTCTCAAGGTCACCCTGAAGCGTCTGGGCATCGAGGTCCGTTTCACCGGCAAGGAAGACGACCCTGCTGATTACGGCCGGCTCATCGACGACCGCACCCGTGCGGTTTACCTGGAGTCGATCCCCAACCCGTCACTCCAGATCCCTGACCTGAAAGGCATCGCTGCCGCTGCTCATGCCCGGGGCGTGGCTGTGGTGGTGGACAACACGACTGGCATCGCCGGCTGGCTGTACCGGCCGTTCGACCACGGTGCAGACGTGATCGTGCACTCTGCGACCAAATGGATCAACGGTCATGGCACCGCCATCGGCGGCCTGATCGTTGACGGTGGCACCTTCGACTGGGGCAACGGCCGTTACCCCGGCTTCAGTGAACCGAGTGAGGCTTACAACGGGCTGGTGTTCAGCGACGTGTTCGGCAAGGACGGTCCGTTCGGCAACATCGCCTTCGCCATCCGCAGCCGCGTCGACGGACTGCGTGACTTCGGCTCGGCACTCGGGCCGCAGGATGCGTTCCTGTTCCTGCAGGGTCTCGAGACCCTGTCCCTGCGTGCTGAGCGCCACATCAGCAACACCGAACAGCTGGCGCAGTGGCTCAGTGACCAGCCGGGTGTCGCTTCGGTCAACCACCCCAGCCTGCCTGGTCACGTCTCGTACGAGCGGGCCCGTGAGCTGCTGCCGCGTGGCGCCGGCGCCTTCCTGACCTTCGAGCTCGAGGGTGGCCTGGAGGCCGGCAAGGCGTTCCTGAACAACGTGCAGCTGGCATCGCGCCTCGTCAACCTTGGCGATGCGAAGACGAGCGTCACCCACCCTGCGTCCACGACCCACTCGCAGCTGTCACCCGAAGCACTGGCCGCCGCCGGTGTCGGTGCGGGCAGCATCCGGGTGGCACCGGGACTGGAACACATCGACGACCTCAAGGCCGACTTCGCCCAGGCGCTGGAGGCTGCCCGGGCAGTGCGCAAGCCGGTGTCGGCTGACTGAGCGGGAGACAAGCGATCACCTGACGGGCCCGGAGCCGCTCACGCGGTTCCGGGCCCGTTGACTATATATATAGTCCCGGCCGGCCCTGCTCATGAGGGCGGGCCGGATTGTCACAGGACTGCCTCGGGGGGTGTACCGTACCATACCCGAGTAACTCGCCATGAATTGACTGCCGGCCGGTCGCTGAGCGGCAGGGACATTCGTCCTGAATCGTCGTGATTTTGGCTGTGCTAGATTGAGTATCACTTATGCCGACCCGCGACCTTACAGCGCCCGGCTGCGCCAGCGGAGGCCAGTCGGACACGGGACGCAGACAGAGAGGAAGTAGCGCCATACTTTCACGTACTTATAAGCATACTCAGAGCGGCGCCAATAACCCAGAGGCCGGTGCTGTCACAGCGCCGGATCCTGACAGGAGGAACTGAATGCCACAATACTTTCCGCCCCAGGCCAACCAGCTGCTCAGATGGCTGCTGATCGGCGGCGGAGTCTTCCTGGTCCTGCTGGTAGCAGGCATGGTCTACGTCTCCCGCACGGTAAACGACCGTGTCGGAGTTCCGGTAGCCCAGCCCATCGGCTTTCAGCACAGCCTCCACGCAGGCGAACTCGGGCTTGACTGCCGCTTCTGCCACACCACCGTCGAGGTCGCGGCCAGTGCTGGCATCCCACCGGTAGAGACCTGCATGGGCTGCCACTCGCAGATCCGCGTCGACACGCCGGAACTCACCGCCCTGCAGGCCAGCTGGGACAACAACGTTCCCATTCAGTGGAACCGCGTCCACGACCTGCCTGACTACGCCTACTTCGACCACAGTGCCCACGTGAACAACGGTGTCGGCTGCTCATCCTGCCACGGCCAGGTCGATCAGATGGATGGAATCTGGAAGACAGAGAGGATGACCATGGGCTGGTGCCTGGAGTGTCACCGCGCACCTGAGACCCAGGTCAGGCCTCTCAGTGAGGTGTTCAACATGTCATACGAAAGGCCGCATAACCAGCTGGAACTCGGGCACGAGCTGGTGGCTTCCTATTCCATTGACCCTGACAAGCTCCCGCAATGCTCGACGTGCCACCGGTGAAGGGCGCCATGAACACTGAAGTGAACATCGGCCAGCTCCGTCAGCGGATCGAAGAGCAGAAGGGTCCCGAACTGTGGCGCAGCCTCGAGGAACTGGGCGACAGCCCGGAGTTCCAGGAGTACCTGCATAAGGAGTTCCCGCGTCAGGCCGCGCCGCTCGAGAGTGCGGTAGACCGCCGCGGCTTCCTCAAGTTCCTGGGCGCATCGCTCGCGCTGGCCGGCCTCACGGCCTGCGCCAGGCCGCTGAGCGCAGCGGAGAAAGTCGTCCCCTACGTGCGCCAGCCCGAGGAGATCATCCCCGGCCGGCCACTGTTCTACGCCAGCGCCATCGCCAGCGGCGGTTACGCCGAAGGCGTGCTCGTCGAGAGCCATCAGGGCCGCCCGACCAAGCTCGAAGGCAACCCTGATCACCCGGCCAGCCTGGGCGCGACGTCCGCGGCCACGCAGGCCAGCATCCTCTCGCTGTACGACCCGGACCGCTCCCAGCAGATACTGCGCCAGGGTGCGGTCAGTGACCTGGACAGCTTCGCTGCAGCCGCCAGTCAGGCGCTGTCGGCCAGCGGCGATGGCAGCGGCGTCGTCATCCTGACCGAACCGGTCACCTCGCCGAGCCTGGCCGCCCAGATCACCGCTTTCCTGGAAGCCTGGCCCCAGGCCCGCTGGCTGCAGCACGACTCAAGCGGCCTGCGCAGCATATACGAAGGCACCCAGCTGGCGTTCGGCGAGCCGCTCATGCCGGCGTTCGACCTGACCCCGGCCGACACCGTCGTGTCGTTCGGAGCCGACTTCATCAGCGACTGGCCCGGCCGTCTGCGTTACGCCAGTCAGCTGTCCGCCCGGCGCCGTATCCGCAACGCGGATGACAACCCGAACCGCCTCTACGTGTTCGAGTCGACGCCCAGCCCGCTTGGCACGATCGCGGATCACCGCGTGCCCGTCAGCGAGCCGGTACTCGTGGACCTGATCACGGCCGTCGCCGTCAGCCTCGGTGTCAGCGTCGCCGGTTCAGCACCGGCGGTCCCGGCCAGCGTAGACAGCGACCTGGTCAACGCGATGCTCGCAGACCTGAGCTCGACCCCGGGCCGCAGCCTGGTCGTCGCCGGCCAGCACCTGCCGGCCGCTGCCCAGGCGCTGGTGCACGCGATCAACGACGTGCTCGGCAACACCGGCATGACCGTCAGCTACCTGCCGCCACCCGAAGCAGTCGCCCCGCTCGGCGATCCACTGAGCGAGCTCGCTGCTGAGATGCGCGCCGGCCAGGTCAGCGCCCTGTTCATGCTGGGCGTCAACCCCGTCCACACCGCAGCCGCCGGCACCGGTTTCGCCGCTGCCCTGTCCCAGGTCCCCTTCAGCGTGCACCTGGGCATGTACCAGGACGAGACTTCCGCACTGAGCACCTGGCACCTGCCCCAGGCCCACTTCCTTGAGACGTGGACTGACCTGCGCGCCTACGACGGCACGACCACAATCGCCCAGCCGCTCATCCAGCCTTTCTACGGGGGCCTGACCGAAGCGCAGGTACTCGCTGCCCTGAACGGCGATACCGAAACGGGCGCCTACCAGCTGCTCAACAGTTACTGGAGCGGGCGGGTAAGCGGCAGCTACAGTTCGTTCTGGCGCAACAGCCTCTACGCAGGCACCGTCAGCGGCTCGGCGTCCAGCCCGGTCAACCCGGTGCTGCAGCCACTGCAGGTGCCGGACGCCGGCGCGGCCCCGCGCTTCACGCTCACCTTCCGGCCCGATCCGAGCATCGAGGACGGCCGCTGGGCCAACAACGGCTGGCTGCAGGAGCTGCCCAAGCCGTTCACGCGCCTCGTCTGGGACAACGCCGCACTGCTGGCACCCCGCGACGCCGAAGCCCTCGGTGTTTCCAACGGCAACCTGCTCACCCTGCAGACCGCCACCGGCCAGCTGACGGCACCAGCCTGGATCCTGCCCGGTCAGGCCGCAGGCACAATCACCCTGCACCTTGGTTACGGCCGTCAGGCTGCCGGACGCATCGGCACCGGCATCGGCGTCAACGCCAACGACCTGCGTGACGGCGGCAGCTGGAGCAGCCCCGTCGAGGTCAGCGTCGCCGGTGGCAGCTACCAGCTGGTCAGCACCCAGATGCACCACGCCCTGGAAGGCACCGGCGACGCCCGCCACATCGTCCGGCGCGGCACGCTGACCGAGTTCCGGGCCGAACCGGAACATCCGGGCTTCGTTCACCCCGTACCGCACCACGAGTCTGACCTCTACCCTGACTTCGAGTACAACTCGTACAAGTGGGGCATGGTCATCGACCAGAACGTCTGCACCGGCTGCAACGCCTGCGTCATCGCCTGCCAGTCGGAGAACAACATCCCGATCGTCGGCAAGGACCAGGTCGCTGTCGGTCGCGAGATGCAGTGGCTGCGCATCGACAACTACTACGGCGGCAGCATCGACAACCCGCAGTACTACAACCAGCCGATGCTGTGCCAGCACTGCGAGAAGGCCCCGTGCGAGCCGGTCTGCCCCGTCGGTGCGACCGTGCACGACCACGAGGGTCTGAACGTGATGGTGTACAACCGCTGCGTCGGCACCCGCTACTGCTCGAACAACTGCCCGTACAAGGTGCGCCGCTTCAACTACCTGCAGTACGCGGAACTGTCCAACACTGCGACGGAACTGTCGATGGCTTCG
>CAYPKV010000110.1:0-6990 GCA_964411415.1 uncultured bacterium | reverse complement strand
CGGCCCAGGCCGGCCCAGCCGAAGACGCTCTCGATGACGACTGAACCGGAGAACAGGACCGTTGTTATCAGGCCCAGCATCGCCAGGATCGGCACGAGCGCGTTACGGAACGTGTGTTTGACAAGGATCACCCGCTGGCTCAGGCCCTTGGCGCGGGCGGTGCGGATGAAATCGGAACTGAGCACTTCAAGCAGCGCGGCGCGCGTGACCTGCACGATGTTCGGCAGCAGCGTGAACGCCAGCACCGAGGCCGGCATGACCAGGTAGCGCAGCCGGTCGAGCAGGTTGTCCTGCCGGCCGACCGTGAACATGCCTGCTGAAGGCAACCAGCCCAGCTGCACCGAGAACACGATGATGGCGATGATGCCGAGCCAGAAACCCGGTATGGACATACCGAGGGTCGAGATGCCGCTGGCGATCCAGTCGGGCCAGCGGTTGCGGTTGAGTGCTGCGACCACGCCCAGCAGGACACCGACGACCGTGGCGAGCACCAGGGCAGCGAGCGCTAAGTTGACGGTGTTGCCGATGCGCTGTTTAAGCAGCGTGGCGACAGGCAGGCCCTGGTTGAGCGAAGTGCCCAGGTCGCCGCGCACTGCGCTGGTGAACCAGTCCCAGAAGCGTTCGGTCACGGGCCGGTCGAGGCCGAACTGGCGCAGGAGCGCTTCGCGCTCCTGCGCAGTGCGTTCGAAGCTGACTGCCGACGACGGTCCGCCGGGCGCCAGGTTGATCAGGAAGAACGTGACGACTGCTATCAGGACGATGACGAGCACCCCCTGCAGCAGCCGCCGCGTCAGGAAACCGGTCAAGCTGCTCCGCTTACCTGCTTACGAACCACTCGGCCGAGTGCTGGAAGGCCGTGGCGTTGTTGATGTCAGCGATGCCCTGCAGACGGTTGTTGCGGACGGTGATCATGTCCGGGAACCACAGGTAACCGTAAGGCAGGTCATGGGCGACGAGCTCCTGCACCTGGCCGTATATCTCGACCTGTTCTTCGAGGGTGCGGGCGGCGCGGCCGTCTTCCAGCAGTTCGTCAAGCAGCGGGTTGCTGTAGGCGGGGATGTTGTTGCCGCCGCCGGCTTCCGGGGTCGCGTGGTACGGAGAGATGTCCGGGGTGGGCGGGGTGCTCCACCAGGCGAGCGACGCTTCGAAGTCGCGCTCGATGATGACGCGCTGGATGTAGGCGTTCCACTCGATGACTTCGACGTTCACTTCGATGCCGAGGTCCTGCCAGTACTGCTGGGCGAGCAGGGTGGCGGGGACCAGGTAACCGTACTGGCCGGTCGGCATGTCGATCGTGAACACCTCGCCAGCGGCGTTGCGGAGCTTGCCGTCGTCTCCGGCGGTCCAGCCGGCCTCGGCGAGCAGCTCGAGGGCGCGGGCCGGGTCGTACGGGTAGAGATCGCTCAGGTCTTCACGGAAGAACGCCTGCTGCAGCGGGGCGATGGGGCCGTTGCTGACGGTGCCGTAGCCTTCGAGGATGGCGCCGATCATGGCTTCGCGGTCCAGGGCGGTGACCAGTGCCTGGCGGACGCGCACGTCCTGGAACTTCTCTTCCTCGTGGTTGAGGACCGTGAAGTAGTAGACGTTCTGGCTCTGGCGGATGACGCTCAGGTTCGGGTTGCGCTCCAGGCCGGCGAGCAGTGACGGGTTGGTGATGGTGGCCATGTCCAGTTCACCGGACATCAGCTGGGCGACCTGGGTGTTCACGTCGGCCACGATGCGGAAGACGATGCCGCCAAGGCTGGGCGTGCCGCCCCAGTAGTTCTCGTTCGGCTCCAGGTGCACGTAGGCGCCCGGAACGAACTCGCGGACCTTGTACGGGCCGGTGACGACCGGGCTGCTCTTGTTGAAGCTGGCGACGGTCAGCGGGTTCTCGGCTTCGCCCAGGACGTGCTCGGGCAGGATGCCGGCGTAGTAGGCGAGGTAGATGGGCAGGGCTGAGAACGGTTCGTTCAGGTTGAAGCGGACGGTCAGGTCGTCGACAACTTCGACACTGTCTACCGGCGAGAACACGGAGGAGTTGTTGGCGCCGTACTCCTTGACCAGGACACCTTCGTTGAACGTGAAGGCAACGTCGTCGGCCGTGAACGGCTCGCCGTCGCTCCACAGGACGCCTTCGCGCAGGTTGAACGTCCAGGAGAGGGAGTCTTCGGCGGCTTCCCAGCTGACGGCCAGGGCCGGTGCCGGTGAGAGGTCTTCTTTGTCGTAGCGGGTCAGCTGTTCGAACAGGATCGTGTTGATCAGGTTCGACTCGATGACGGCGCCCGGGGTCCACGGGTTCAGGGTTGGGTCGGCGTTGGTCGCGAAGTTGAGGATCGCGTTCGGATCGTGCTCCGCCTGGGCCAGCGCGCCGGCGCTGAGGCTGAGGGCTGTTGCGGCGATGACCGCCTTGAGTGCTGCCTTGCCTTTCACTTTCTACCTCCGGTGACTACTGAAGGTGACCAAGTCTGCGGGAGATTGACCTGGCCACGGAAGATATCTGGGTTGCGAGCGATTCCAGGAGCTCCAGGCTGACGCGGCTGGATTGCCCGCCGACACTGACGCCGCCGATGACCGTGCCACTGGCGTCGAAGATGGCGGCGCCAACACCGCGGGCTTCGGCGTCGAAGTCCTCGTCGCTGACGGACCAGCCGCGCTCGCGGATGCGGTCAAGCTCCTGCCTGAGCGCGTCCACTGCGGTCAGGGTCCGGTCCGTGTAGCGCACTGCACCCGGCAGTTCCGCCAGGTACTGTTCACGCTCCTGCTCGGGCAGGTTGGCGAGGATCGCCTTCGGCACGGCTCCGGCGTTGAGGGAGATGGACTGGCCCAGGATGCTGCCCACCCGGACGGTGTGGCGGCTCTCGCGGGTGTCGATGCACACGGCGAAGTTGCCGGAACGGATGAACAGGTGCAGTGTCTCCCCTGTTTCGGCGAACAGCTGGTCCATCGGCTCGCGGCTGGCTTCGGTCAGGCTTGGTGTCTGCTGGTTGAGCACGGCCCGGCTCAGGGCGACGACTTTGCTGGTGAGCAGGTAAGTCGTCTGTTCAGCGCGGATGAAGCCGGCTTCCTCGAGCGTTTTCAGGGAGCGGAAGGCTGCGCCTTTGTCGATGCCGGTCAGGCTGACCAGTTCAGCGAGGGTGAAGTTGTGCGGCGGACGGCCGAACACTTCCAGCAGCTGCAGGGTGCGGAGTGCCGACACGATGACGTAGTTGCTGCGTTCGGTCGCAACTTCAGTAGCACTGCTGGGGATGTCATCGGCGTTCCACATCTCGATATTGTTGCGCAGTGTAGAACGCAGGTGGATGAGTGTCAACCGGGCGTCAGCGGATGGGTGACAACACGACCCGAAAAAGCGCCCTGCCACGTCCCGGGACGTGGCAGGGCGCTCATCGCCAGTGCGTCAGTTCAGCGGCGTCCGCGCAGCTGCGGGTCAAGCGCGTCGCGCAGACCGTCACCCAGCAGGTTGAAACCAACGACCGCCAGGAAGATGGCCAGGCCCGGGAACGTCGTCAGCGAGGCCTGCGAGAAGATGTAGTTGCGGCCCTCGCCCAGCATCGCGCCCCATTCCGGCGTCGGCGGCTGGACCCCCAGACCCAGGAAACCCAGGCCGGCCGCGGTGAGGATCGTCGAACCCATGCTCAGCGTCGCCTGCACGATGACCGGCGCGAGCGAGTTGGGCAGGACGTGCTTCCACAGGACGCGCCGGTCAACGGCGCCGAGCGCGCGGGAAGCTTCGATGTAACTGACCTCGCGGATCGTCAGTACCGAACTGCGTACCAGCCTTGCGAAGCGCGGGATGGTCGAGATGCCGACCGCGATGATTATGTTGGTCAGACCGACCCCCAGCAGGGCGACGAGCGTCAGGGCCAGCAGGAAGCTGGTGAACGACAGCATCAGGTCCATCAGCCGCTGGATGACCTGGTCAGCCACACCCCGGTAGTAGCCGGAGATGACACCAAGGGGAACACCGAAGATCAGCCCCACCGCTACTGCGAACGCACCGATGAACAGGGTCAGGCGGCTGCCGTAGAGGATGCGCGTGAACACGTCCCGGCCGAGGTTGTCCGTGCCGAGCCAGTGCTCAGCGGACGGTGGCCTGAGCACGGAACGCAGGTCCTGCTGCACCGGGTCGTAAGAGGTGAGCAGCGGGGCGAAGATGCCGGAAAGCACGAGCAGCAGCACTATCACTGCGCCCGTCACGGCACTGGGGCTCTTCAGCAGCCGCCGGACCGTGTCACTGCGGGAAGCGCGCCGGGCCGGATCGGCCAGCGCTGCGACGTCAGTCTGCTCAGCCATAACGCACCCTCGGATCGACTGCGGCGTAGAGGAGGTCAACCGCCAGGTTGACCAGCGCGAACAGCAGGGCGAACACGATGACCAGGCCCTGCACCACCGGGTAGTCCCGGGCGAAGATCGAGTCGACGAGGAGGCGGCCCAGGCCGGGCCAGCCGAACACGGTCTCGGTGAGGATGGCGCCGCCCAGCAGTTCACCGAACTGCAGGCCGACCACGGTGATGACCGGAGCCAGTGCGTTGCGCAGGGCGTGGCGCCACAGGACCACGACCGGCCTCACACCCTTGGCAACCGCAGTGCGCACGTAGTCCTGCTGCAGCACTTCCAGCATGCTGGACCGTGTGATCCTGGCGACGAACGCCATCGAGAAGAACGCCAGGGTGAAGGCCGGCAGGATGATCGCCTTGAACCCGTCCGCCCCGGCGGCTGGCAACCAGCGCAGGTTGATGGAGAACACGATGATGAGCATCAGACCCAGCCAGTACACCGGCATGCTTATGCCGAACAGCACAAAGGTCGACACGAGCAGGTCAGTGAGCCGGCCGGCGTGCCTGGCCGCCAGGGCCCCGAGTGGGATGCCGATCACCACGGCGAGGATGGTGCTGGCTACGGCGAGGTTGAGCGTCGCCGGGAAGCGGCTCAGTATCTCGCTGGTCACGCTGTTGTTGGTGCGGGCAGACGTCCCAAGGTCGCCGCGGAACAGGTCACCGATGAAGATGACTCCCTGCCGCAGGAGCGGCTGGTCGAGGCCGAGGCGGACGCGGGTGCGTTCGACCTCTTCTGCGCTCGCCAGCATGCCGGCGATCACTCGGGCGGGGTCACCGGGCAGCAGCCGGACCATCAGGAAGATCGCGATGGCCACGAAGAGTACCGTGATGACTACGCCGATCAGGCGTTGAACGATATAGCTGGTCACGTTCTCCTATATATACGTGCCCCGTGCGGGCCGCTGAACAGGCTGCTCAGCGGCCCGCTCCCGGGGCAGGTTCAGGTCAGGTCCGTGGCTTACTGGCCAACCGGGTGGGCGTAGATCGCGTAGAACTTCTCGTTCGGCAGGCCACCGATGTTGGTGACGTCAGCAGAGTGCACCATCGGGAAGCTCTGCACCCACAGGAACAGCCAGGGGGCGTCGTCCCAGATGATCTGCGACACTTCTGCGTACAGGCGCTGGCGCTCCACCGGGTCGATCTCGGCAGCGGCCTGGTCCATCAGGCTGACGGCTTCTTCGTTGTAGTAGAAGGAGGTCGCCAGACCGGCAGGCGGGTGCTGCGAGGCGTGGAACTGCTGCATCTGCTGCGAGGCGTCCATGAACGCCGGCGCCCAGCCGAGCAGGTGCAGGTTGGTCTCGTTGCTTTCGGCCGGCTGCGTCATCGTGGCGACGTAGGTGGGCCAGTCCATGGTGCGGACGTTGGCGGTGATGCCCACGTCAGCCAGGTAGTTGGCGATGGCCTGGGAGGCGGGGAAGTCCTGCACGTAACGGCCAGTCGGTGACATGAAGTCCAGGACGAGTTCACCGGGGGCGATGCCGGCTTCGGCCAGCAGTTCACGGGCCCGCTCGGGGTTGTACTCGTACATGCCGAGTGAGGTGTAGCCGAACAGGCTGTCGGCCATCGGGGCGTCCATGGGGACGGCAGCGCCGAAGAGGATGCCTTCGATGATGGCTTCCTTGTCCACCGCGTAGTTGATGGCCTGACGGACGCGGGCGTCGTCCAGACCCGGCTTGGTGGTGTTGATGGTGATGAAGATCGTCCGGTTGCTCGGTCCCATCACTACTTCGACGGCCGGGTTGGCGTTCAGCGCCGGGATATCGGAGGTGGGCGGCAGGAGGATCATGTCGACCTGGCCGGCCAGCAGCAGGCTCTCGCGGGTGGTCGCTTCCGGCACGATGTGGAACACCACGTTCTCGTAGTAAGGCAGCTCGCCCCAGTAATCGTCGAAACGCTTCACTTCGATCCGTTCACCGAACGAACGCGACACGTACGTGTAGGGGCCGGTGCCGACCGGGCGCGTGACGTTCTCGTAGCTGTTGCCGTCAGCTTCAACCGATGCCGGCGAGATGACCGCGGCACTGCTCATGGTGAGTGCACCTTCGAGCGCCGGGTACGGGTGGTTCAGGTGGAGGGTAAGGGTCAGGTCGCCGGTCACTTCAGCGCTGGCGATCGACGAGAAGGTACCGCGGCGCGGGACGTTGACTTCGGTGTCCAGCAGACGGTCGAAGTTCCATTTCACGACTTCGGCGGTGAGGGCAGTGCCGTCGTGGAACACGACACCTTCACGCAGTGTTACGTCGAACGACATGCCGTCTTCAGCCATCTGCCACTCGGTAGCCAGCTGAGGCAGCAGGTTGCCGGACTGGTCGATGCCGATCAGGGTCTCGGCCACGTAGTCGATGATGTTATCGACGGTGGTCGTCGTGCCCTGCACGGGGTCCAGGGTGTCGGCGTCGACGCCGATCGCGATACGGAAAGTGTCCTGGGCGAAAGCAGTGCCCAGTAACAGAAGCACTGAGAGCGCAACAGTCATACCAGCTCGCATAAGTAATTCCTCCTGGCCGCGAGTGTACATCGGCGGACTTGTTCAGCAGTATGGACTGTCTGTGTTGTCCGGCACAAGCCCTTTCCCTGCCACACGTACTCCGGCTCGGATAATCTCTGTTCTATGAAACAGTCACTGTTCAACCGGCTTGACGAGATATACCCGGAACTGGTCGACATCAGA
>CAYPKV010000109.1:0-7084 GCA_964411415.1 uncultured bacterium | reverse complement strand
TTGCGCGCGAGGCTTCCAGGCTGCCAGGCGCTTTGCGTATGCTTCGTCTGGTGTCGGTAGCGCGTCTTCGCTGATGGGTTGATTGTGCAGCCGTGCCAATAGCTGTCCTGCCTGATGGTGGGCATCCTCCTCGGAGGCCCTTTCCAATTGCTGGTTTTCCAATGGCGTGCCGGGCAGAGCGGATAGTAAAAGGGCGTGAGGTGCTTCTTCGCGAACGGCCAGCAGTTGCGGAACCCGTCCGGTAAGGGCGGGGCACCAGTTGCGGTACGCGTAGAGTTCCTGCTGGAACTTCTTGTGCTGCCGATGTGATTTCAGGAATGCGCGTTTACCAGCTGTGTTGTTGGCTTCCCATATTTGGGATTCTCCATGATCCCAGCCGGCAAACCTAAAACTTATCTCGCTGCCAAGTACGCGATAACTGAGTACAAGCAGTGCAGGCACCGGGGTTGGCATCAATATTTCCTCGCATTGTTTGCAGCCAGATCTATCAGTGCGTTACCGATGGAAGATGACCCGCCCCAGAGTATATTGCGTGCTCGTTCCAGGTTCTCGCAGCGTCTGTGCAGCATTTCGAACCTTGGCTCAAAAGCCTGGAGCTCAACGTGAGCCAAGTAGCGGAGCTGATAGTAGGTGGATCCTGTTGTGGAATCGCCGACTCGCTGGGCGCCCAGGTAAGTACTGCTGGTGACCGTAGCGCATGCCTCTTCAAGGACTTCGCGGATAAGTGTGTCTGAGGGTGATTCGCCAGCTTCGGGTCGTCCGCCGGGCAGCGTCCAGTCTTTACCGTCCTTCGACACCAGTACGAGCTGTTTCTGCGGGGTGAGGCACAGTCCGTAAATCTGACTGATTTCCGCCTGGGATGGCGGATAGTGGTTCGGCTGCCAAGTCAGTGTATAGGGAGGTCTGGTTTCTTGTAGCGTCACATTTGCTCCTTTTACAGAAGCCAGTTGCTCATTGCTGAACGTGCCAGAGCACGTTTTGGCGCTGTGCCGGTAATCAGGGCATCAAGCGATTCCTGGAATTGCGGCGGCAGCAGGCTAAGTTCTTGCAAAATAGGTGAGAATTCCTCCGCCGGGTGGTGTAGGCAGGTTGTTGACGGCCCAGACGGGAAGAATAGCTCACCAAATCCAGGTTCATCAGACATAAGCTAGATTAGGCCGATAAAGCAAAGGGCACAAGGAGAGAGTCCAATTTCGCAATAACTGTACGCACAATGACACTGGTAGCCCAACCTTGCGCACTGGGCGTAAGCATTATGCGTGTCCAGAAAACGGTCGTTTATCAAATGTCCCCACAAGCGTCCAGCTACCACGGTCCAGCAGGCCATAAAGTGTATGAGAACACCGTCCGGGAAACAGTGCCTGATTAACCCATGCCCACCATCTTTCAGGACGCCCTGTGATCATCGGCTACGCACGCGTCAGCAGCATCGAACAGAACCTCGAACTGCAACGCGACGCACTCAACGCAGCTGGCTGCGAAATCATCTTCGAGGACAAGGCCAGCGGCAGTGCCAAGGTCGATGGACCTGAGTGGGGCAACGCCCTGAAGAAGCTGCGAGCCGGCGACACGCTTGTCGACTGGCGCCTCGGTCGGCTCGGACGCAGCCTCAAGCACCTGATCGAGACGATCGAAGAACTCGGCAACGAAGGCATCGGCTTCAGCAGCCTCCAGGGGAACCTGGACACCACCACCTCCGGCGGCAAACTGATCTTCCACATCTTCGGTGCCCTCGTCGAGTTCGAACGCCAACTGATCTGTGAACGCACGATGGCCGGCCTCGCGGCCGCACTAGCCCGTGGCCGAAAGGGCGGTCGACCCCGTAAGCTGACTGACAAGCAGATTGCCCTGGCCCGCCAACTGCTAGAGCACCCCGACCAACAAGTCACTGAGTTGGCCAAGATGCGGGGTGTCGCCAGGTCAACCCTGTACATGTCGCTGCGCAGCGAAACAGCCCCGAAGGGGGATAAGTGATGAACTGGTACCACCGACGCGTCGACATCCGAACCGGCGAACGCTACTACGAGCACCAAGCCATCGCCGAATGGAAGATTGGACGGCCAACCGGACACCTGCTGATCCTGTCCAGCCAGCGGGTGCACATCATCCTCAGCCACCTGCAGCAAGCCGAAGCCGCCAGAGCCCAGCCGCTATTCCCAATCAAAGAACTCCTTGCCTTACGCTGCCCAGCAACCAGCCCACAAGACGCCGCCTACAGCAGGGGGGTATCCTGATAATACAGTTGAACCGAAACAACCCCCGGGTCGGCGCACTCCCCTGCCCAGACAACACACTGCCGGAGGAAACAGCAATTCATGGAAGCAACTAACACTAAGGGTGGACCCCTCGGAATCGAAGCCGACCTGTTCAAAGCCGCCGATAAACTACGCGGCAGCATGGAACCCTCAGACTACAAACACGTAGTCCTCGGCCTCATCTTCCTCAAACACATCAGCGACCGATTCGAAACCAAACGGACCAGCCTACTGGAAGCACGCGGTGAAGCAGCCGCCGAAGACCGCGACCGCTACCTCGCCGAGAACATCTTCTGGGTACCCAAGAACGCCCGCTGGACCCACCTACAAGCCAATGCGCGGCAGCCGGGTATTGGCAAGCTCATCGACGACGCCATGCTCGCCATCGAACAAGCCAACCCAGCCCTCAAAGGAGTCCTACCCAAAGACTACTCCCGACCCGCACTCAGCTCGCTGCGGCTCGGCGAACTCATCGACTTGTTCAGCAACGTCTCCCTCGCCACCGCCACCAACGGTGATAACGACGTATGTCCGGCACGCTGACCGCCCCCACTGCCGCACCCTCCGACGAACGCCTCAAGCAGGACATCACTCCGCTGGAAAGCGCACTCGGCCTGCTGGCCAGGATCCAGCCGGTCACCTACCGCTTCCGCAACTCCGACTCGGCGGACGTCCACATCGGCGTGCTGGCGCAGGAAGTCGAGGCGGTCTTCCCCGAACTCATCGGAGTCCGCGACGATGGACACCTCACAGTCTCCTACGACGGGCTCGCCGCTGTGGTCCTGCAGGGCGTCAACGAGCTGCAGCAGGAGAATGAACAACTCCGGCTTGAACTGGCCGGTCTGGCAGCCCGACTGGATGCATTGGAGGCTGCTCAGCTGGAGCAGGGCCGCAGCTCCCCCGACTAAGTGGCAACTGACTGCCTGCACCCCCTTGCCGCCAGCCCCCGCCCGCGATAATCTTAGCAGTGTTACTAAATAACGGGCTGACTGCATCAGCAGCCCCCAGGAGGCATCATCATGGGTAAACACAGATCCACGCTGGTCATGCTGGTGAGCGCGGCAATGCTGCTGCTCAGCAGCGCCCTGGCGCAAACCAACCTCGAGTTCTGGAGCTGGCGCACCGAGGATGTCGACGCCTACAACTCCTTCATCGCCGAATTCGAGGCCGCCAACCCTGACATAACCGTTACCTTTACGCCATACCAGAACACGGAGTACAACACGATCCTCTCCACTGCGCTGCAGGGCGGCGGCGGGCCGGACATCGTGCACCTGCGTGCCTACGGTGGCCTGGAGCCGCTGGCCGAGGCTGGCCTGATCGTCCGCCTCGATGACAAAGTAGCTGCGCTGGACAACTTCGACTCGGGCATCCTGCTGGGTGCCACGAACCGTGCTGACGGCGGAGTTTACGGGGTTCCGTTCGCCATCCAGGTGATCCCGGTCCTCTACAACGTCGATCTGTTCGAGCAACTCGGGCTGGAGGAGCCTCAGACCTGGGATGAGCTGATCGCAGTTGCCGAAGCGCTGCAGGCAGCGGGTTACTACGCGTTCGCCAACGGCAGCAGTGAGCCTTGGACCCTGGAGACCCTGTTCGGTGGGGTTGCCCCCGCTTTCTACGGCGGTACTGAATTTTTCGATGAACTGGTTGCCGGCGAGACCGACTTCAGTGACGCTCGGTTCACTGAAGCGCTTGAGCGTATCCTGGCGTTGCGCCCGTACCTGGCGCCCAACCACCAGGGCGTCAACTACTCCGACATGCAGACCAGCTTCGCGTTTGAGCTGGCCGGCATGCTGGTGGGCGGCTCTTACGAGCTGGGCACCATGGCTGATCTGAACCCGCTGCTCAATGTCGGCAGTTTCCCCTTCCCGAATGATGATGGTCCTGGTCCCGTCTCGGTTTACGTCGACGGTTCCTACGGGATCAGCGCCAACAGCCCGCATCAGGAAGCGGCGTTGCGTTTCATTGAGTTCCTCGCGACCCGCGAGTTCGGTCAGATGTTTACCGACACCCTGCAGCAGCTGTCCGCCGTTCCCGGCGTCAGCCCAACCGGACAGGAGCTGAGCGACATCGTTGCGCTGGTGGATGCCGACAGCACCCCGTACCTGTTCCTGACGGCCTTCCGGTTCGGCCAGCCCAGCGGCTCCACCTTGCTGCAGAATGAGCTGCAGGCGGCGATGGGTGACAGCAAGAGCATCGGGGAAGTCGCCAGCACGATCCAGCAGGGACTGGCCACCTGGCATCCGGCCTTCATGGATTGAGCCAGGAACCGCGGCGGCGCCTCACCGGGCGCGAAACTTAACGATCCTCGGTCGTGGGATGGGCACCCCGTCCCACGACACTTAACTGCCGACCAGCGGGTACGGCCACGGAGAGCGGATGCGGCTGAGAAACTGGTTCAGAAAGAACGGGCACCTGCTGATTTTCCTGCTGCCGGGACTCGTACTCTACTCCGTGTTCATGGCGTACCCACTGCTGACATCGCTTTCGTACAGTCTGTTCGACTGGCGCGGCCTGCTCAGGCTTGAGTTCATCGGCTTCGACAACTTCATCACGGTGCTGACCAGCTGGCCGTACAACGAGCGTTTCTGGAACGCGCTTGCTCACAACGCGATCTTCTTCGTGGTCACGTTCGCAATCCAGAGCACCCTGGGCCTGGGCCTGGCCGTGCTCCTGGCCCGCAAGTGGCGCGGCTTCGCGTTCCTGCAGGCCACCTACTTCATGCCATTCACGCTGTCAGCGGTGGTGGTTGGCTTCCTGTGGCTGCTCATGCTGAACCCGAACTGGGGCGCTGTGGCTCAACTGCTGAAAGGTATGGGCCTGTGTGACCTGGTGCAGCCGTGGCTGGGACAACAATCAACCGCACTGCTGACTGTGATCCTGGTGAACGCCTGGAGCTGGCTGGGCTTCCCCATTCTCGTGTTCCTGGCGGGCATCCAGGGCATCCCCAGCGAGTACTACGAAGCCGGTCTGATCGACGGCACCAACGGCTGGCAGGCGTTCCGCTTCATCACGCTGCCGCTGCTCATGCCGACCATAATGATGGTCAGCATCCTGACCTTCATCTACAACTTCAACGCCTTTGAGCTGGTGTTCGTCATGCAGGGCGCGTCCGGACCGCCGGCCTACGCCACGGATCTGCTGGCAACGTTCTTCTACCGCACTGCCTTCGGAGATCCCACTACCGGCGGTGAACCCGGTCAGATCGGCATCGCCTCGGCGATCGCCGTGTTCATGCTCATCATCATCGGCACTGTCTCGTACTTCGGGGTGCGTTACAACCAGCGCATCCAGGAAGGGCAGTGATGCGCAGCCGCCTGCCGGTCACGATCGGCATCTACCTGCTCCTGGGTGCCCTGGCCATCGTGTTCCTGTACCCGATGGTGCTCATGATTCTCGCCTCGTTCAAGTCAACTCCGGAGCTGTTCCGCAACCCGTTCGGACTGCCCGAAAGCTGGAGCCTGGACACCTTCCGTGAAGTGTGGACCCGGGCCAGCTTCGGCACCTATCTTCGTAACAGCGTGCTGGTGACCGGCGGCTCTGTATTGCTGCTGCTGTTATGCGCGACGCCGGCCGCGTACGCACTGACGCGCTACAGTTTCCGGCTGCGCACCCCCATCTTCCTGTTCTTCCTGGCGGGCATCATGATTCCCATGCGACTCGGAGTGCTGCCTCTGTACCTGCTCATGCGTGACCTTGGTCTGCTGGACACGCTCTGGTCACTGATCCTGACTTACGCCGCCAGCGGCATGCCCATGTCGGTGCTGCTGCTCAGCGTGTTCTTCAGGGGCCTGCCCCGCGACCTGGAGGACGCCGCGCGCATTGATGGGGCCAGCGAGCTGACTACCTTCACGCGGATCATGGTGCCGCTCGCCCGTCCGGGAATCGCCACCGTGACCATCGTGAACGTCGTGCCCTGGTGGAACGATTTCTTCTTCCCGCTGCTGTTCATAACCGACAACGCCTGGAAGACCGTGCCGCTGGGAATGCAGATGTTCTTCGGTCAGCACCTGACCAACTGGAGTCTGGTGTTCAGCGGCATGGTCCTGGCGAGTCTGCCGCTGCTCATCCTGTACCTGCTCATGTCACGGCAATTCATCGCCGGGCTCACGGCCGGGGCAGTGAAAGGCTGACAGTTCACTCTCCTGGACGGCCGGAACCGGTACCCATCACGTATGGGCCGGACCAGCTCTCGTCACCCCCCCCGAACGCCTCAGCTACAACATGCCGCCCAATGGCGAGTGAAGCGGTTGCAGCCGGCGATGGAGCGTTCAGCACATGCAGGGAGTTGCGGGTCCTGACGAACGAGAAGTCGTCAACCAGGCGCCCGGCGGCATCGATCGCCTGCGCGCGGACGCCCGCAGGTCCCCGAACGAGTGCAGCGCCGGTGATTCCGGGCACGAGCTGCTGCAGAGAGCGAACGAAGGCCGGCTTGCTGAGCGAGCGATGCATCTCGTACGCGCCGACTCGCCAGTACCTCGCGGCAAGTCGCCAGAAGCCCGGGAACGCACCCGTTTCCAGCAGATTCTTCAGGTCCACGTTGCGGAACCTGTAACCTTCCCGTGCGAACGCGAAGACCGCATTGGGGCCTGCCTCCACTTCCCCGTTGACCATGCGGGTGAAGTGCACGCCAAGGAACGGCAGGTCAGGATTGGGCACCGGATAGATCAGGCTACGAACCATGTTCCGGTGCTCCGGCTTCAGAATGAAGTACTCGCCGCGAAACGGCACAATTCGCACTGTGGGACGCGCGCCGCTCATGCGCGCCACTCAGCTCGAACTCCTCAGGTTCCCTTGCTCGCGGCTGGTAATACGCTGTAGAGCGGTTC
>CAYPKV010000108.1:0-7132 GCA_964411415.1 uncultured bacterium | reverse complement strand
ACCGTACTCGCGCAGGTTCTCGCTGATCCGCTTCGGGTCGAAGCTGATCTGCGTATAGAAGTACGTGAAGGCGACGATCAGGATCGTGCTGGTGATCAGGCCTTCCCAACGGGCAGAGTTGAACCAGTTGCCGACGAGCTGCAGCCAGCCGACCTCAGGGAAAGCACCGATGAGAGTCGCGGGCAGGATCAGGATCGACACTGCGAAGATGATCGGGATGACGCCGGCGGAGTTAAGGCGCAGCGGGATGTAGGTGGACTGGCCACCCATCACTTTGCGGCCCACGACCTTACGGGCGTACTGGACCGGGATGCGCCGCTCCGCCTGCTGCACCATCACCATGCCGGCGATGGCTACGATCAGCAGACCGAGGAAGAAGATCAGGCCGAACAGGTTGCCTTCCCCCTGGCCGATCAGCGCGAACTGCTGCGCGAACGCACCAGGGAACATCGCCACGATGCCGGCGTAGATGATCAGCGAGATGCCGTTGCCGAGGCCGAACTCAGTGATCTTCTCACCGAGCCACATGACGAGCGCGGCACCAGCCACCTGGGTGACCACGACGATGAGCCAGAAGAACGGGCCGTTGCTCCAGCCGACCTTCAGCGCACCGGAATTGCCGAGCAGGGCGATCGCGAGGAACAGCGCCTGCACCGCAGCGAGACCCAGGGCACCGTAACGGGTGATCTGGGAGATGCGCTTGCGGCCTTCTTCCCCTTCACGGGCAAGCTTCTGCAGAGGTTCGTACGTCGACTGCAGCAGCTGCATGATGATGCTCGCCGTGATGTAGGGGATCACGCCCAGCGCGGCGATCGAGAACACCTCGAAGTTACCGCCGGACACGAAGTTCAGCAGGGTGAAGATGTCACCCTGCCCGAACCCGATCGTCCTGAGCCGGGCGATGTCGATGCCCGGCGTCGGAATGAACGAAAGAAGACGGTAGACCGTGAGGAGGCCGATAGTGATCAGCAGCTTCGCCCGCAGGTCAGGGATGACCAGTGCGTTGCGAAATGCTGACAGCATCAGGCCTGCTCCGCGTTACCTGCGTCGGTTGCGGACTCCCCGTCTGCCTGTTCAGCTTCTTCTGCCACGGGGCGGACGACCTTGCCACCCAGGCCGGTGACAGCGGCCGCCGCACTGCGGCTGATGCGGTCTACGTCGATCTGCAGACCACGGACTTCAAGCTCACCACGGCCGAGCAGCTTGACCGGACGGTCGATGTGCCGGATGAGGCCGTGTTCGTAAAGGCTGATGCTGTCAACGACGGTGTCTGCTTCGAGGACGTTCAGGTCCTCGATGTTGACAAGCTGGTAAGTGATCTGCAGGCCGGCGCGGTTGAAGCCACGCTTGGGAAGCCGGGCGATGAGTGCCGAGCGGCCGCCTTCCCAGCCCGGGGCCTGGCTGAAGCCGGAACGCGCAGCCTGGCCTTTCTGACCACGGCCGGACGTCTTGCCACGGCCGCTGCCCAGACCGCGGCCTACGCGGCGGCGGGCCTTATGGCTGCCCGCATCGGGCTTCAGGTCATTCAGTTTCATTCTGTACTCCATCCTCGATCTCGAGCAGGAAGGCGACCTTGTTCACCATGCCACGCACGTCGTGAGTGTTCTTGACGATGCGGGAGTCGCCGGTCTTGCGCAGGCCCAGGGCGCGAACGGTGTCACGCTGGTCCTTGCGGGTGCCGATCAGACTGCGCTTCAGTGTGATCTTCATTCAGCCATCTCCCGTTCCCGGACAGCCTGCTCGTACGTCTTGAGCTGCTTGAGTCCGTCGATGACGGCATAGGCCACGTTCGCCTGGTTGCGGGAACCGAGCTCCTTGGTGAGCAGGTTCTCGTAGCCGGCCAGCTCGACGATAGCGCGCGGTACCGAGCCGGCGATGACGCCGGTGCCGGGGGCTGCGGGCTTGAGCATGACGCGGCTGGTGCTGTGGGCACCGAGCACTTCGTGGGGGATGGTGCCGCCTTCTTCGATCGGCACGCTGATCAGGTTGCGGCGGGCAACGTACTGGCCCTTCTGCACCGCAACGGGCACTTCCTTCGCCTTGCCGAGTCCTACGCCGACGTGACCTTTACGGTCACCGATGACGACCATGGCGCCGAAGCGGAAGCGGCGGCCGCCCTGATAGGCCTTGGCGGTGCGGCGGATGAAAATGACCTTGTCTTCGAAATCGGTGTCTGCCATCAGAACTCGAGGCCTCCTTCACGGGCGCTCTCTGCAAGCGCCTTGATGCGGCCGTGGTACCGGAAGGGTCCGCGGTCGAAGACGACCTGCTTCACTCCCTTGCCGACAGCGGCTTCTGCTAAGGCCTTGCCGACAGCTGAGGCCTGCTCGATCTTGTTGCCGGACAGTTTGAGCGCCAGGCTGCTGGCACTGGCAACGGTGTTGCCCTTGTCGTCGTCGATGATCTGCGCGTAGATGTGCTTGTCGGAACGGAAGACGCTCAGCCGGAGCCGGCCGGTCTCGATCTGACGGCGGATGCTCTTGCGTGCGCGGTATGCGCGGCGTTGACGGGTGGTGGTGTGCTGCTTCATTCAGTATCCCTTCCGCGCCTTAGCGTGCCGCTGCCTTACCGGCCTTGAGCTTGACGACTTCGCCGGCGTAGCGTACGCCCTTGCCGTGGTAGCTGTCAGGCTTGCGGGTAGCGCGGATGTTGGCGGCAACCTGGCCGACCAGGTGCTTGTCGATGCCGGAAACGGTCAGTTTCGTAGGCTCGGGGGCTGCGATGGTGATGCCTGCCGGCGGTTCGATGACTACGGGGTGCGAGAAGCCGAGCTGAAGTTCAAGGTTGTTGCCCTTCATGGCTGCGCGGAAACCGACACCGTGGATCTCGAGGTGGCGGGTGAACCCTTCGGTCACGCCGACGATGGCGTTGTTGATGAGGGTACGTGCCAGCCCGTGCTGGGACCGGTCGTCACGGTGGTCGCTGGGGCGGCTGACGGTCAGCGTGCCGTCTTCGACGCTGATGTCCATGCGTTCAGAGACGACGACCTCAAGCTTGCCCTTGGGGCCTTCGACCTTGACGAGTCCCGGCTTGATGTCGAGCTTGACGTTGCCCGGGATGGTTACTGGAGCGCGTCCGATGCGTGACATTTACCAGACCTCGCAGATGATCTCGCCGCCGACCTTCTTGCGGCGGGCTTCGTGATCAGGCATGAGGCCCTGGGAGGTGCTGATGACAGCCATACCGAGGCCACCGCGTACCACCGGCAGGTGGTCGGACTTGGCGTAGGTGCGGCGGCCGGGCTTGGACACACGCTTGATCGAGTGGATGATCGGGGCACGGCGGGGGCCGTACTTGAGGGCGACGCGCAGGATCTTGCGGCCGTCGACTTCGGTCTCTTCGATCTTGCCCACGTAGCCCTCACGGGAGAGCAGGTCAGCAAGCTGTTTCTTGAACTTGCTGTGCGGGATGTCGACGGACGACTGGGCGACGGCTGTTGCCGTGCGCACGCGGTTGAGCATGTCTGCTATAGGATCTGTCTGCATTTATGGTTTTCCTCCACGAGACTGGTCTCAGGGCAAGCGCCCTGACCTTTGCCTCTCGTTTGGAACTTCTCCCTTTTGCTTACCAGCTCGACTTGGTCACACCGGGCAGGTGTCCGGCGTGGGCCTGTTCGCGTACGCAGATGCGGCAGAGACCGAAGTCACGCAGGAATGCGCGGGAACGGCCGCAACGCTGGCAGCGGTTGACCTGACGGGTCGAGAACTTCGGCTTGCGCTTCGACTTGGCGATGTGTGCTTTGGTAGCCATTTTCCTCCAGTGGTCCTTACTTGCGGAACGGCATGCCGAGAAGTTCGAGGAGCGCGCGCGCTTCTTCGTCGTTACCGGCAGTGGTGCTGATCGAGATGTCCATTCCGCGGATGGCGTCGACCTGGTCGTAGCTGACCTCCGGGAACATGAGCTGTTCCTTCAGGCCAAGGTTGTAGTTGCCACGACCGTCGAAGCTGTTGGCGGGGATGCCACGGAAGTCGCGGACGCGGGGCAGTGCGACGTTGATGAGCTTGTCAAGGAACGCCCACATGCGCTTGCCGCGCAGGGTGACCTTGATGCCGACGGGCATGCCGGCGCGCAGCTTGAAGTTCGAGACGCTCTTCTTGGCTTTGGTCACGACCGGGCGCTGCAGGGTGATGTTGGCGAGTTCTTTCGAAGCGCGTTCCAGCACCTTGCTGTCCTCGCGTGCCTCACCAAGACCCATGTTGACCACGATCTTGGTCACTTTCGGAACGGCCATGACGTTCGAGTAGCCGAACTTCTCGCGCATCTCGGGCACGACCGCTTCGTAACGGCGCCGCAGTGGGAGGTTGGGATCGTTAACTGACACTCTCTTCTCCTTATTCCTCGTCGAGCCTGGCGCCGCTCTTGCGGGCGATGCGTACCTTGCGACCGTCGCTGAGGAACTCCATGCCGATACGGGTCGGTTCGCCGGTCTTCGGGTCGATGATCATGACGTTGCTCGCGTGGATGGACGCTTCCTGTTCACGGTAACCACCCTGCGGGTTGTCCTGGGTCGGACGGAGCGCCTTGCGGATCACGTTGACCTTCTCGACGAACACGCGGTTGCGGGGACGGTCGACGGACAGAATCCTGCCGGACTTGCCCTTGTGCTTGCCGCTGATGACCTTGACGTTATCGCCGGTCTTCAGGCGGGTGGTACGGCCTTCGTTCCTGGCTGCCATCACAGCACCTCCGGAGCGAGTGAGACGATGCGCATGAACTTCTTCTCGCGCAGTTCACGGGCGACCGGTCCGAAGACGCGGGTGCCACGCGGTTCGTTCTGGGCGTTGAGGATCACAGCGGCGTTGCTGTCGAAACGGATCGAGGATCCGTCCTTGCGCTTGATCTCTTTCTTGGTGCGGACGATGACGGCTTTGATGACGTCACCCTTCTTGACACCGGCGCGGGGGATCGCGTCCTTCACGGAAGCGACGATGATGTCACCGACGCTGCCGACCCACTGCTGACCGGTGCCGAGCACGCGGATGCACTGGATGACGCGGGCGCCGGAGTTGTCCGCCACATCGAGGAAAGTTTCCTGCTGAATCACGTTCTACCTCAGCCCCTGGCCTTCTCAACGAGGCGGGTGACCACGAAGCGCTTGCGGCGGCTGAGCGGACGCGAGGAGGAGATCTCCACGATGTCGCCAGTACCGTACTCGTTGTTCTCGTCGTGAGCGAGGTACTTCTTCGACACGCTGACGACTTTGCCGTACAGCTTGTGCTTGAAGCGCCGGTCGACCCGGACCGTGACGGTCTTGTCGGCCTTGTCGCTGACGACTCTGCCCTGCAGAACCTTGTTCATTTCTTGTCTCCCGACAGTTCCATTTCGCGGGCGACCGTCAGCAGCCTGGCGATCTCCCGTTTTGCGGTGCGGATGCGCCGCGGGTTGGCCGCCTGGCCGACCGCAGACTGGAAGCGCAGGTCAAGAAGCTCCTCGCGGCGCTTCGAGACCTCCGCCTGGATGTCGGCAGGGGTCAGTTTGCGGATGTCACTGGATTTCATCGTAAACCTCACGGCTCACCATCTTGGTCTTGATGGGCAGCTTGTGGCTGGCAAGGCGGAACGCCTCACGCGCCTGCTCTTCAGTGACGTTGGCGACCTCGAAGAGGATGCGGCCGGGCTTCACTACGGAAACCCAGTACTCGACGGCACCCTTGCCCTTACCCATTCGGACTTCGAGCGGCTTCTTGGTGATCGGCTTGTCCGGGAAGATCCGGATGTAGATCTTGCCGCCACGGCGGAAGTGCCGGCTCATGGTGATGCGGCAGGCCTCGATCTGGTTCGACTTGATCCAGGCCGGCTCCAGGGCCACGAGGGCGTAGTCACCGAAAGCGACGTAATCGCCGCCCTTGGTGGCGCCCTTCATGCGCCCCCGCATCATCTTGCGGAATTTGACTCTCTTCGGCAGCAGCATTGCTCAGCTCTCCCTCTTTGCTACCCGGGAACGTTCCGGCCGGCGGCTGTCGCCACCTGCACGGTCACCCCGGCGCCTGGCCTGCGGCCGGCGCTTGCGCTTCTTGTCCTCATCCAGCCTCGGACGGGGCATGACGGCAGCGCGGCGCTGCTTGTCACCGACCACTTCGCCGTGGAACACCCAGACCTTGATACCGATGATGCCGTACGTGGTCCTGGCTTCCGCAGTGCCGTAGTCGATGTCCGCACGCAGGGTCTGCAGCGGAACACGTCCGTCGGAGTACCAGTCGGGCCGGGCCTGCTCACTGCCACCCAGTCGACCGGAGCAGCGTATCTTAACACCTTTTGCACCGGACTCCATAGTGCGCTGGACAGCCTGCTTCATCGCACGCCGGAAGGCGAAGCGGCGCTCGAGCTGCTCAGCCAGACGCTGGGCGATCAGCATGGAGTTGGTGTTCGGGTTGCTGATCTCCTGGACGTTGACGGCGATGGTGCCTTCGATACGGTCCGAAAGCTTCTGGCGCAGCAGTTTGATCGATTCGCCACCACGGCCGATCACGACACCGGGCTTGGCGGTGTGGATCGTGACGTTGATGTTGTGGGCGGCGCGTTCGATGTCGATGCGCGAGATGCCGGAGTGACCGACGTCCTTCTGCACGGTGGAACGGATCAGATCGTCCTCGGCGAGAAGTTTCGGATAGTTCTTGGTGTTTGCGTACCAGCGGGCGGAGGCAACCTGGTTGATTCCGAGCCGCAGGCCGCGCGGATTGATCTTGTTACCCATTAAGCGCGCTCCTCCAGCGTGATCGTGATGTGGCAGGTCCTCTTGCGCAGAAGATCAGCGCGACCACGGGCACGCGGAAGCATACGCTTGAGGGTCGGACCCTCGTCGACCTGGATGGTCTTGACGAACAGTGAATCCTCGAACATGTCGTGGTTGTTCACTGCGTTGGCCTTGGCGCTCTCCAGCAGTTTCAGCATCGGAGCAGCGGCCCTGCGGTTCGTGAAGCGCAGGATGTCCTCGGCAGCACGGACGTCCTTGCCGCGGATGAGGTCCGCGACGAGGCGGGTCTTCTGCGGGGTGCTGCGGAGCATCTTGAGGCGGGCGACGGCCTGGGCCATTTACTTGCCTCCGCCGTGACCGCGGTAGTTGCGGGTCGGCGCGAACTCGCCGAGCTTGTGTCCGACCATGTTCTCCTGAACGAAGACGGGGACGTGCTGCT
>CAYPKV010000107.1:0-7214 GCA_964411415.1 uncultured bacterium | reverse complement strand
TCAGGTCACGGCTGGCCGCGATGATGCCGAAAGTCGTCCGCGCCCCCGTGGCGGTGATGTGCGGATCGCCATCAGTCTGCCAGGGCAGCGAGTTGTAGGCAGTCGCCCGCAGGTTCAGCCGCAGGGGCCCGGCCGTGCCATGCACGAGCGGTCCGGCAGTCAGCTCACGCGGCTGTTCGGACAGTTGCACCTCAGGCAGCACCACCAGGCCGCGGTTGTCCGAAGCCGGCTGGCTGAAAGAGGTGAGCATGAAGATTGTGATGAGCAGCCCGACTGCCGGGCCGCGACTGAGGAAGGTCATTCTCACTCCCGCCGGAAGGGTAGCACAGCACAGGTGAGAAGGCTGTGCCCTGGTGATGCCTGACCGGAGACTGCGCCGCCAGACGGCTATAGTCGCATTGATGGCACCGACGCCAGGAATCCTTTCAATGCCCGGGGTGCTGCTCAACTCGGCTCTCGGCATGCTCAGAGACCACACAGTGGCCGTCCACAGCAACGAGACGCTGACGGTCATCGCCCCGATGTACAACGAAGAGAACGGTGCCCGGAGCTGCCTGGCCTCCATCCTGTGCCAGGACACCCAGCCCGATCAGCTGGCGGTCAGCATCAACGGCGGCAGTGACGACACGTACGGGGTCGTAACCCGGTTCCTTCGTGAGTACGGCTACGTGCTCCGTGCCAGCGACGGACTCGCGGGCAGCGCCCGCATGGAACGGTGGCTGGCCGGCACCGGCCGGGCGGCTGTCGTGCTGGTGGTGTACGGCGAGCGGACGGCCAAGTCAGAGAGCATCAACAACCTGTTCGACTGGCGGCTCGTCAGCGGTGACCGGGTACTGCTTGTGGACGGTGATACGATCCTGCACCCCGGTTTCATCAGGGCACTGCGCAGCAACTTCTACCGACTGCGTCAGCGGAAGACCGACGGCAGAAAGCAGTTCGTCATCGAGAACTATGCCCTGGTGTCAGGCAGCGTCAGTTCGGGGCTGCCGGACGGTGCCGGGCCGGTTCAGCGGCTGATCTCCAGTGGCCGCCGGGCCGAGTACGCTTTCTCGACCCTGCTGCGCAAAGGTCAGGCCAGCCAGCACGGTTCAGGCGCCCTATTCGGCAACTCCAGGCTGTTCACCGTCGTCGGCTGCGGTTTCAGTGCCCGGCGTGAACTGTTCCCGATGCCGGCCACGACCCGCACCGAAGACCATGAGTTCACCCTGGAGGTCCAGGACCTGCCGCTGAGCGAGGTCGTCCTCGAACCTGAGGCGCTGGACGCGATGGGCCTGCATATCGACGACGGCGGCAGGACCGTCAGGCCCAGCGAGTACTTCCCGCCGGACGCCGAGGTGCTGCTGCGGACGGGTGGCAACGCCCGTTTCGTACCCGAAGCCCTGATGCTGACGGAAGACCCGGCGAGTGTCGGCGGGCTGCTCAACCAGGTCGAACGCTGGAACGGCGGTGGCATCGAAGGTGCCCTGGGCCGGCTCGGCCGGCGGCTGCGGCCCAACGTCGCCTGGACCGTCTGGCTCGCACAGGCTGAGAACCTGCTCGGCATCGTACTGATGCTGTTCGTCCTGCCCACCCTCGTGGCACTGAACCTGGGCAACCCTTCGATCGGCATGACCGGCACGGGGCTCCTCGTGTGGTTCGGCATCGACCTGCTCGTCAGTGTTCTCCTCAACGCGGCCGGCTTCCGGCTGCAGCGCCTGGCGCGGGGCGGACCGGTCCGGGGTGCAATGTCCTGGGCGCTGCGGCAGAGCCTCGCCACACTGCCTGCTTACCTGCTGGTCCGCTACCTGAACCCGTTCGCCTGGGCGGGGGCGGCTACGGAGGTCATACCTGCCTGGCTGCGCAACCGTTTCGGCCGCAGCAGCGTCCGGCACGCTCAGGGCGTTGCCGCCTGGGAACGGCCCCGTGCTGCCCGGGTGAGCCTGCGCACCCAGGGAGTGATGGTCTCGTTGCTGGCTGTCTGGCCACTGCTGAGCGGCCTGGTGGTCGCACCGGTCGTCAACCCCGTCAACGCCGATGGCTGGCAGCTCACCTATGCCCGCACCGCGCTGGACGTTGCGGATCACGCCGATCGCACACCGCTGACCAGCCCGCTGCTGCTGCCGGAAGATTCCTGCCGGGCCGGCACGCGCGGCGTCATCGAGCTGCGTTTCGCCTCGCATTCCCGGATCGCTTACGGTGAGCTCGGGCTGTGGGACCTGCTGGCCCTGGGCCGGCTGGCGCCACTGCTGCCTGTCATCGAACAGGCGGCGGCCACCTACTCGGTACCGGTACCCGACCTGATCCAGGTGTTCATGAACGAGTCACTGTTCGATCCGCTCGCGCACGGACCTACCGGCGACCTCGGCCTGTCCCAGCTGACGAGCGACGCCCTGACCCTGCTGGCAGCCGCGTCCGCCGACCCGCGCTCGCCCATATACAATCCCGGGCTCATCGGGCCGGACAGCAACGTCTTCGACCCCGTGTTCTCGGCCTGCGCCGGCGCTGCCAAACTGGCCTGGGCCTGGGATCAGCCGCGGGTGAAGAACCTGGGACACGCCTACGCGCTCTACATCAACCCCGTACACGGTTTCGTCAACGGCCGGGTGGGGGAGCTGTGGGTACCGCTCGTCAGTCAGATGCTGAGCCTGGAACCGAACGTGCAGCGCCTGGCGGCTGTCTACGCCCAGTACGACCGTGACCCGTCACTGCTGCCTGAGTTCGAACGGCGGCTCGTAGAAGTCAGTCTGCAGGTGGCTGCCGGCGCCATCGACATGCGCACGGCGTACCTGCTGGCGCTCGAGGTCATCTCCGAAGCAGAGATCGACGACCGTGACATGTACCGCCAGGTGCTGAACCGCCTGTACGGCCCGGCCATGGCAGGGGTGGCAGACTCAGAGCGCTGAGCGCGCTGAGTTGATCAGGGGGTGGCGCTGGCCAGTTCGCCACCCAGTGCGGGCAGCACGTTCTGGAAGCTCGCCAGTGCAGCCGGGCTCGAAGCGATGCGCCAGTCAGTTTCCTTGTTCTCGTCGAACCAGACGATCGCATCAAGCTGCGGGTACAGGTGGCTGTCGGCGAACATGTCCGCGATCCAGGCGCTCTTGTCGCCGCCGGCCTCAGCGGAAGCGGTCTCAGCCATCCACAGCGGCTGGCTGCCCAGGGCAGTGATCCGGCCGTAAGCCTGGTCGAGCATCTCGCTGAACGACTGCCAGCCGATGTAACTGCGGGTGCTGCCCCAGTTGTAACCATCCAGGGCAAGCACGTCCACGTACTGCTCACCGGGGTAGTAAAGCTCCATGCGGTTGTCAGCAGTACGCGGTTCATCCAGGACGTTGGGCGACCATACCCAACGCACGTTATCCGCACCGTGGGCGTCGAACACGTCGACGATGTGACGCCAGGCAGCGACCAGCTGTTCAGGCTGACCGTTCCAGCTGGTCCAGTTGCCGTTCATCTCGGGGAAGGGTCGGATGTAGACCACGTGCCCGTAGGCAGCAGCACCGGCAGCCCAGCTGTTCAGGTAAGTGTCATGCCGGCCAGCTGCGATGTCGGCGACGTCCACACCGAACGGCTGCCAGCTCAGCATCGGCAGGCGGCCGCTGTCGCTGAGGGGCTGGATCAGGCGCGCGTCCCAGTCGTTGTCCCAGCTCATGAACCAGTGCACGATGTCGAGCCTGCGGCCCAGGGCGGCTTCGAGCTGAAGCACCGGCTGCATGCCGCTCCAGACGCCACCGTACGTGTAAGCTCCGAACTTCAGGTCAGGGTTGCGGACGGTCACGTCACCCTCAGCCAGGCCGCTGCTGAGCAGCGCCAGCAGTACCGTGATGAACAGGTTCCTGAACGTGGTCGTGAGCCGTGGCAATTCGGTTCCCCTGTGCCACGCCCAGACAAAAAGTGCTCCGGGCCGTGACTGGCATGGGGCACTTGAACCGTTATAACCGTGAAGATCCCTGCTGGGTAAACGCCTTCATTGGCCGGTTGCGCTACTAGCTCCACCAATCCCAAGCGCCCAATTGCAGGAAAGGTTTCTCAGCTTCCAATAGCCCGGCAAATGCCGGAACTGTCATGACTATACCCCACCATGTCGCAGACGGAAGGTGACAGATGACCCATTCGCCATATGATGCGGCAGTGAGCAGCACAGAGACAGGCCCGGCCGCCTCTTTCCGCATCCTGGCCGAAGACGGCGCTGCCCGCCTGGGCGAACTTTCCACCCCGCACGGCACCATCAGCACCCCGGCTTTCGTAGCCGTAGGCACACGTGCCACCGTCAAGGGTGTGTCGAGCAGTCAGGTAGCTGAAACAGGCACCCAGGTGCTCTTCAACAACACCTACCACCTGTACCTGCGGCCCGGCAGTGAGACGGTCGCCGAACTCGGTGGCCTGCACCGGTTCATGAACTGGGACCGGCCGATAATGACCGATTCCGGCGGTTTCCAGGTGTTCTCGCTCGGTGCTGGCATCGAACACGGTGTCGGCAAGGTCGCGAACATATTCCCGGGTGAACAGCCTTCCCCGGCTGAACGGCGGGGCCAGCCCGGGGAATCGATGGTCAGGGTGACCGAAGAAGGAGTTCACTTCCGCAGCCACTACGACGGCAGCTCCCACTACTTCACGCCGGAACTGTCCGTGGCAGTACAGCGTCAGCTGGGCGCGGACATGATCCTGGCGTTCGACGAGTGCACCTCGCCGCTGCATGACGAGGAGTACACACGCGCCAGCATGGAGCGCACCCACCGCTGGGCGGAACGCAGCCTGCGCAGCTTCACGGAATCAGAACCACTGCACGGTTACCCGCAGACGCTGTACGGCATCGTGCAGGGCGGTGCCTTCCAGGACCTGAGGCGCGAAAGCGCAGAGTTCATAGCCGGGCTGGGCTTCGGCGGCATCGCCATCGGTGGCAACCTCGGAAGCACGCACAGGGACATGCATGACGTCATCGACTGGACGGTCGCAGAACTGCCGCGCGGGCTGCCCCGGCACCTGCTCGGCATCGGCGACGTGCCCGGAGTCATCGAGGGCGTAGCCCGCGGCTGTGACACTTTCGACTGCGTCAGCCCGACCCGCAACGCCCGCAACGGCGGTGCCCTGCGGCGCTTCGACGATGAGGGCAGGCGTCTCAGCAACTTCCGCATCAACCTGCGTAACGAGAAGTTCGCCCGGGATGACCAGCCGATCGACCCGGACTGTGACTGCCTGACCTGCAGCAGCTACACCCGCGGCTACCTGCGGCACCTGCTGAAGGCCGGCGAGCAGCTGGGACAGCAACTGACCACGATCCACAACCTGCGCTTCATGGCCCGGCTGTTCGAGGACATCCGTGCGGCTCTCGCCACTGGCACGTTCGCTGAGTTCAGGCAGGAGTGGCTGGGCGCGCCTTGAGCCAGGGTTCAGAAGTTCTTCTCGAGCAGGTTGATGACCGTTCCGTCCTGCAGCACGTAGCGGACAACGCCGACACTCGGCACGAAGTACGCGTCCAGGACGGTCTGTCCGCCCGTACTGGTCACGGTGACCTGGCGGACCTGGAAGGCGTTGAAACGGCCGGCCGGTGTCTCCACACCCTGGGTACCCAGCACCTCGGCTGACATCGTCAGCCGCAGTCCGCTGATGGTCGACGTACTCTGCCACTGACTGCCGGCAGTGTAGGGGCCACCGGTGAACGCCAGCAGCGGCGGCGAGTAGGTCAGCACGTTGCCACCGGCTGCGGTTCCCACGTGGTAGACGCCTTCAGGGGCGTAAACCAGGTAGTCCTCGGTGACGGCGTCGCCGTGCAGCCAATGGGTCAGCACCATCACCTGCTGGCCCTGGAAGTCACGGGGCCCGGACAGTGTCTGCGTCTCACCGTTCGTGTACGTCCAGCTGTAACCCGCCTGGTGCGGATGGTAGTCCTGGGCAACGGTCCAGCCGGTCAGCAGGCAGAGCAGCAACAGGAAGTGTCTCAATCGTTACGCCTGCCGTTCAGCTCCGAAGCGCGCCGGCTGGCCTGTTCGACTGCTTCGATCAGGGAGAAACGCAGGCCATGCTGCTCAAGCGCGCGGACGCCGGCGATGGCGGTGCCACCGGGACTGGCTACTTCGTCTTTGAGGGCAGCCGGCGTGTCGGCTTCGAGCAGCATCGCGGTAGCGAGCAGTACTTCACGGGCCAGTTCGCGGGCCAGCGGCCGCTGCAGGCCGGAACGCACGCCGCCATCAGCCAGCGCTTCAGCGATGACTGCGGCGAACGCAGGGCCAGAGCCGGCCAGGCCAGTGAACGCATCGAACAGCTGCTCCGGCAGCTGCCACACGCTGCCGACCGCCCGGAACAGCCGGTCGGCCAGTTCCGTGTCGTGGCCTGTCGCCTCGGCAGAGGCGGCCAGCGCAGTGGAACTGAGGCCCACCCGGGCACCGAGGTTCGGCATCGCCCGGATGATGCGGCTGCTGTGCAGCGACTGGTGCAACGTCTCGATCGACACGCCGGCGAGCAGTGAGATGAAACAGGCACCCCGCCTGGCGATGAGGGGAGAGATCTCAGGGAGCGCCTGGGGCTTGATGCCGAGCAGGACGTGACTGGCAGCTGCCAGTCCATCGTCATCGACGGCCCGGACGCCGTAGCGTTCGGCAAGTTCGATGGCCCGCAGGGCGTTTGTATGCCAGATGCCCACGTCGCGGGCAGCAAGGACGCCGGCAGAGAGGGCGCCCGTCAGCACGGCACCACCCATGCGGCCGGCACCGACGATCACCAGTTTCGCGCTTGTCACGAAGTAATGTTAACCGCTGCGGAGCGGCAGTGGCCGTCCCGGGCTCAGCGGATGCCCGGCGGCAGGACCGCGGGCGGCGGTGCAGGCAGGTTGTGCGGCATCGGTACACCGTCGAGCCGTTTGACGACGCCGTTCTCGTTGCAGCCGACGAAGAACGGGCAGCGCAGGCATTCGGACCAGACGCGCGGGTGCAGGTCGCGGGTCTTCTCCGTGTGGACGAAGCCGCACTTCTCGAAGAACCCGACCTCGTAAGTCCAGGCGAACAGCACCGGCACGCCGACCCGCCTGGCCTCGGCTTCGCAGGCGGCGACGAGTGCCCGGCCGACGCCGCGCGCCTGAACGCCCGGTGCGACGCACAGGCCACGAACTTCGGCGATGTCGCCCCACAGCAGGTGCAGGGCGCCGTTGCCGGCGAACACCGGGCCGTCCTCGGTCATGACCTCGGCGACGAAGAAGTCGCGCAGGTTCTCGAAGATGTTCTGCATGGGCCGCACCAGCATGC
>CAYPKV010000106.1:0-7217 GCA_964411415.1 uncultured bacterium | reverse complement strand
GCCGGGCAGCCAGTCGGCTTCGGTACCGATGAGCACCTCCAGCCGGCCGGCCAGCATGTCACGTACCTCAGCTGCCTCGCTCAGGTAACCGGCCCAGTGGGAACGGGCCATCTGAGTTCCGGGCAGCGGCCAGTCGTCCTCATGGGCGAACAGTGGTGCGTGGTCGCTGACGCCAAACGTTGTCATGTCGAGTGCAGCAGCGGCCTCGGCCATGGCCAGGATCGTGTCATCAGCGTGACCGCAGCGGACGTTGTGGGAGTGCAGGTCGATCAAGCCGTCACCCGGTGCAGCACCCGCGAGCCGAAACGCACCGTGCGGTAGCCGCCCTCATCAGCCGGCTCCAGGAACTGCAGGAGTGCGGCCGCGCCGTTCACCTCGAAGCGCACGGCGTTACCGGCGATGGGCTGAACGACCGTCACGGTCTTGCCGGTCTCAGCCTCGAGGTCGCCGTCCTGGTTCAGGCGCAGGCTGACCTTCTCGAGTTCCTCGCTTGCGAACGTGCCCTCGTAACTGCGCAGCGTCGCCTCGTCCGGACTGACGGGAGTCTGCTGCAGGATCGGCGTGTCCAGCGGCAGTCCCAGCGCGTGGTTGATACCGTGGAAGGCGAACTCTGCTACCGGGCAGCCGGTGATGTTGGTCAGCACGACGCTGGTGACACCGGCCTCCGGCACCATCGCCAGGTGTGCGCCCACGCCCTTGGTGGAGCCGCCGTGGTGGATCACCCTTGCGCCGTGCTGTGCGCCGCGGATCATCAGCCCATAGCCGTAATGGACGCCCGGGCTGACCTGCACGACCGGCTCGCTCATGCGCTTGAGCAGCTGCGGGTCGAGCACCTGTACCGGGCTGCGGCCGTTGTGCAGCGCGGCGTAACGCGCCAGGTCGGCGACCGTGGAGCGCAGGTAACCGGTGCCGATGAGCGACGGGGCCCAGTAGTAACCGGGTGTGACCTCGACACGTTCAAAGCCGCCGATGTAGCTGTACAGGTTGCTGACGTCCTCAAGCGCGTCCAGGTCGGGTATGCGGAACACGCTGCGGGTCATGCCCAGCGGTTCCAGGATGTTGGCGGTCACCCAGCTGACGTAGTCGGTGCCCGAGGCGAGTTCGATGACCCGGGTCAGCAGGCCGAACGCCTCGTTCGAGTAGCTGTATATGGTCCCGGGTGCGCCCAGCAGGGTCGGGTTGTGCTCAGCGATCGCTTCGGACAGCTGTTCAACCGTGTCGATGGGCGGCAGGTGGTTCTTCATGTCCAGGCCCAGCAGCTCACGCGACGGGTCCACCGCGATGTCGCGCGACAGTGCGTTACGCCGGAAACCCATCGGCGGCAGCCCGCTGGAGTTGCTCATCAGGTGCCGGAGTTCGATGCGGTCCAGGCCGGCCTTCTCGAACGCCGGGAAGAACTCTGCGGCACGCTGGTCCTCGCGCAGTCTGCCGGCCTCGACCAGCTGCAGAACTGACATCGTGGTGAACGATTTGGTGATGGATGCGACGCCGAACACCGTGTCAGGGGTGACCGGGCGGGCCTCTGCGACGTCGGCGAAACCGAAACCTTCGTGCAGGAGTACTTCCCC
This sequence comes from uncultured bacterium, assembly GCA_964411415.1. GTDB lineage: Bacteria > Deinococcota > Deinococci > Deinococcales > Trueperaceae > CALDPK01. Next base: position 5,649 of record CAYPKV010000106.1, on the reverse strand, counting down.
GTTGCGTTCCAGCAGGACGGCAGCGCCGGGGACACGGTAGCGGGGGAGGGCGTCAGTAAGGTAGTTGCGGTAATCGTCAGCCATGGTTGGCTGGAGCGTACCGCACCGGGGCCGGATACTGCGTCCGGGCTGGGCGCAGGACACGACAACGGCGGCAAGAATGTGCCGCACCGCGCGGTGGCGGTGCGGCACCACGTGAACTGCCTGGGAGGGTGGCTTACCTCATCGCTTCGACGAACTGTGCGTCGATCTCCTCGGTGGCGGAGTTCAGTTCTGTCCGCACGTGATTGACGATGGCGGCAACGTTCTCGTTGCTCTGCGACGCGAATGCAGGCATCGCCCCCATGCCTTTCAGGATGCGCATGACGACGAGCTGAGGTGAGACTTCGACAGCGGGGTTGCCGGCCAGGTTCGGGTAACGGCCCGCGCCTTCAGCGCCACGACCGTCACTCATGTGGCAGGCGGCGCAGTAGTTCTGGTACAGCAGCGCACCGTCGGGAGCTGCGGCTGGAGTGTTGTTCTGGGCGCCAGCGAGCGAGACGGCCACCGCGAGGACCGCTCCGGCTGCCAGCAGTTTCACTGCCTTCATGTCAAGCCCTCGCTTCCGGTGCCGAGGAAACGGCACGTTCGTGAACAGCCTGGATCACGTCGATGGCGGAAAGGATGGCGCCTTCCATCCACGCGCCCAGGTAACTCAGGTGTTCGCCGGCCAGGTAGACGCGCCCATCCGGCTGCAGCAGGGTGTCGTAGTAGTTCTGGCGGGTCGCTCCTGTCCAGCTGGCGGCGCAGCCGAGGGTCCAGGGCACCCGGTGCCAGCCTACGGCGAAACCGGCGTTGTCGTACTCTTCGTCGTACTGAGGATGGATGCGCCGGCCGTTGTCCAGGGCCCACTGGATCCGTTCCTGCGGGGTCATGCCAGTGACCTTGTAAGAGATGTCGCCGCCGTACGTGTAGGCGCCCAGCAGCACGCCTTTCTTCTTGAAGAAGTCGTAGTTCGGGTAGGCGATCTGTGAGATCTCGGTGTTGGTCGTGGTTATGCCACCGTAGATGCGGTGATCCTCTTCCCAGAAGCGCCGTTTCATCTGCAGGCCGACTTTGGTGGCGGCCGCGTACGGCACGCTGCGGATAGCTTCCTGGAAGTCCGGGCTGAAGTCGGTCTGGATCTGGCTCAGCACGGACAGTGGAATCGTGCAGATGCAGTAGTCGCCAGTGGCTTCCTGGGTCTGGCCTGAGTCCAGGTTCTGGTAGCGCACACGTACGCCATCGGCGGTGTGGCGGATCTCGGTCACCTTGGACCGGTAGCGGATCATGTGGCCGGTCTCGCGTTCGAATGCTGCGGCGATGCGGTCCATTCCGCCAACGGGCTGGAACATCGTGAGTGATTCGTATGACCACTCGCTGCCGAACGCCCGCCAGGCTTCTGCGCCCAGCACTTCCTGCAGCGTGTCGGGTGCGCTGGTCACACCGCTGCGGTGACCGGCGCCCATGTACTCGTCGTAGCCACGGCGGCTGCCGCCGGTGTAACGGTACTCGCTGTTGAGAGCTCCCCAGGTACGCAGCGCCTCGAGCAGCCGGTCGCGGTCGTCCGCGGTCAGATCCTGATCCAGGGCACCCTGGTTGGTGGCTTTGGCCAGCAGCTCGGAGGTGTAGCCGACGAAGTCAGCTGTGTGCGGCATGCGCGGCAGCGGCTCACCGTTGTTGGCAGTGGTCCGGTGCACGAAGGTGTTGCGGTTGTGGTTGATGAACACCTGCAGGTCAACACCCAGGCGCCGGCAGTAGTCGAGCAGGCCCTTGTGGCTGTAGGGGATGCGCCACGGGCCGGGGTTGAAGTACTCGCCTTCGTCGAAGTTGACGTACTGGACTTCACCGCCGAGTTCTTCGAAGCGGGTGCCGCGCCGCACTGACCAGACCCGGCCGCCGGCCCGGTCGTTGAACTCGAGGATCTCGCACTCGTAGCCCTGCTTGCTAAGCTCGAGCGCAGCCGTCATTCCGGCAAGTCCGGCTCCGAGGATGAGGATCTTCGTGCCGTTGCCACCGCCCTGCAGCTGCAGGGGGCCCTGATATGTCGATTCCGCAAGGACGCCGAGTCCCTGCATGGTCTGCATCAACACGGCGCTGCCAGCTGTCGCGCCGATCATGTGCAGGAATCTTCGTCTCGTGAGGTTCTTAGCCATGTACTACACCGCACTCTCTGGATGTCCGGTGGCCTCCAGCCCGGTTGCGCCGGAGCCGTTCAGTGGCTGCCTGAGCCACGACTTCCCTGGATTGTGGGACGAATGTCCCGCATGCATTCACTATATGGGGGGCAGTGCCGGCAACTCAACCGTTGTTTCGGCAAAGCCGGTAGAACGATTCTCAGCAGCGACTTATACTCGGCGCTACATGAACATCGTCTGGATGCTGCTGGTGGTGCTGCTGTCGGGCTCCCTGGGCGCGAACGGCCTGCTCACAACCTACGGCCCCCTGCCCGGTGACGTGCCGCTCGAGGCGGGTCTGCTGGCCGAGACCAACATGGCCCGCCGTCAGCACGGGCTGGCTCCGCTCGTGCAGGACGAAAGACTTGCCCTGGCCGCCCGCCACCACGCTGCCGAGATGGCGCAGCTTGGCTTCATGGCGCACACCTCGCCCACCCAGGGCAGCGAGACCCTGTCGCAGCGGCTCAACAACGCTGGTGTGATGCTGGAGGCGGCCGCTGAGAACCTGGCGTTCATAAGCGGCAGCAGTGGTTTGCCGGCCGCTACGGTCCAGGGCTGGCTGGACAGTCCCGGCCACCGGGCGAACCTGCTTGGGGATTTCAGCTCGGTCGGCTTTGGAACTGCCGTCAGCAGCGAGGGAACTACCTACGTCGTCCAGGTACTTGGCCGGCAGCCGCTTGGCTTTACACAGGTACAGGTCCGTGAAACTTCCCGGTCCACGCTGCAGCTCGGGCTCACCTTCCGGATAATGAGTCAGGCCAGGGTCGGCCTCTGGCTCGGTGGCGTTTTCAGCGGAGGGGAGGAGTATCAGCCTGGGCAGAACAGTATCCGCTTTCCCATCAGTGCAGCCGCACCTGTGCACGTCAGCACTGGCGTTATGACGTGGCCGTACGTGGACGGTGCGCCGTTCATCGCCAGTGATTCAGGCTGGTTCGACCCGGTGAGTGGCAGCTGGACGCCTGACGCAGGCACCAACCGTTCGGAGCTGCAGATCGACTCGGCTGCTGCGGGCTGGTTGGATGAGCAGGTGTGGCGGGTGGAACTGCAGTTCGAGTCGGTGCCGCTGCAGCGGATCGGTGTGTGGCTTGATGGTGGGTTCCGCAACGATGTGGAACTGACGGGCAACCGTCTGCAGCTGGATATCCCGGCGGGTCAGGCTCCTGGTGCTGTCCTGTCCGTCGGTATCGAGGACGTGCCTGGCAGTGGCAGCTACACGCTGATTGGTGAGTTCATGCTGCAGTTCGGCCCGCAGGGCCAGCCTGTCCTGCGGGCGCGGAACCCCGGCAGCTGAAGCGTCAGGCGGGCGGTGGACGCACTGCCGGCTTCTCCTTTTCAGCCGGCTTGCGGCTCATCTCGCTGATCAGCAGGCTGCCGCCGAGGAGCATGCCCAGCAGCAGCGACGCGTAGAAGGACAGCACGCGGTAGGCGACGACGCTCGCCGTGACAATGGCGGGCTCGGTGCGCAGCGAGAAGACGTAAGCCAGGGTGGCTTCCATGTAACCACTGGCACCAGGGGTCGGCACGATGTGGCTGACCGCAGTGACCAGCGCCAGCACGCTGATCGTGACGATCCAGGGTGTGTCGCCGCCAAGGGCGCTCAGGAACACGTGCAGGATGGTGTAGGTCACCAGGTGCAGTGCCAGGCTGAGGATGTGCAGCTGAACGTGCATACCGAGACCGCCAGCCGACATGGAGCTGACTGCGCCCGCGAGTTCACGCACGAACACGATGGCCGCGCGGCGCCAGCGGCGGAGGAAACGGATGCTGAACAGCCGGTAGAACAGGCCGGTAGTGCGGTCCAGCCTGAAGGAGATCCCGTACCAGAGGCCGATGCTGATGATGCACGCCAGGATGGACAGCCAGACGACCACTGTCGGCATCAGTCCAAGCTGCCACAGGAACACGGCAGCAAGCGGCACGCTGTAGGCGAAGAAGAACAGGTCCAGCACAGATGTGTAGATCGCGGCCGACCAGCAGCGGGCCGCAGGCACCCCGTCCGCCTGGAAGGTCAGGGCGATGCTGGGTGCGTTGCCACTGCCGCTGGGGGTCAGCGCCGCAGCGAACAGGCCCATGATGTACGCCTTGATGCTGGTCCACAGGCCCGTGCGTTCCCCCGCCAGTCGCATGAGCATGAACAGCCGCAGCCCACCGATGACGAAGGTGACGAACAGCATCGCGACCGTCAGCAGCAGTACCGGAACTGAAACGCGACTCAGTTCTTTCAAGTCACTGAAGTCGCCGAGCAGCAGGATGACGGCGACGATGCCGAGCAGGCTCAGGGCCAGTGACAGCAGTACGGTGCGCAGGAACGGTCTCGACTTCATGACTTACTTGCCGAAGCGGCGGTCACGCGCCTGAAAACTGCGCAGTGCACGCAGGAAATCGACCTTACGGAACTCGGGCCAGAACGCGTCACAGAAATAGAACTCGCTGTAAGCCGTCTGCCACAGCAGGAAGCCTGACAGGCGGATCTCACCGCTGGTGCGGATCACGAAATCAGGGTCCGGCAGGCCGGCGGTGTAAAGGTGCTGGGCGATCTCGTCTGCACCGAGCGTCTCGGCGACCTCGCTCAGCTGCTCGCCCTGCTCGGCCTTGGCTTTCAGCAGGCCGCGGACCGCGGCTGTGATCTCCTCGCGGCCGCCGTAGCCGAGTGCCAGGTTCAGGTTCAGGCCGTCGTAGTCGCAGGTGGCCTGCTCGATGCGGTGCAGGGCGCTGCGGGCTTTCTCGGGGAAGTCCGCGATGTCGCCGATGATGCGTACGCGTACACGGTTGCGGTGCAGGCGGGGGTCATCGAGCAGCGTGGTCGCCTGCTGGTAGAACAGTTCATGCAGATGGGCGACCTCGGCGCCGTCCCGGCCGCGGTTCTCGCTGGAGAAACCCCAGATGGTGACGTGGGGGATGCGCAGCTCCAGGCACCAGTCCAGGAACTCCTGGGCTTTCTCAGCCCCCAGGTTGTGGCCGGCCTTGACGTCCACTTCCAGGCGCCGGGCGAAACGGCGGTTGCCGTCCATGATCACACCGATGTGATTTGGCAGCCGGCGGCCGTGCAGGGAGCGCAGCAGCTGGCGTTCGTACAGCCAGTAGAGCGGCTGCACGGCCCGTTTCAGGGCTGACAGGGCACCCAGGGTTGTGGACGAGTTACCCACGACGGTGAGTTTACCGCAGCGCCGCTGAGCATTCCGGAAGAACCGTTAACTGTCCGCTTACCGGCTGTTCATGCCCGCTGCGGCGCGTCGGGTTAAAGTGTGCGGGCCGCCTATTTTCTGCCCCACCCCTACCGGGACATTTGTACTTGACACGTATATGTCGAGCATTGACCTTTGTCGATGAAGGTTCTATTCTCGGTATCTGTTGGAGCCCATTGGCCGGTCAGGTCCACATAACCGCCTCAAGCGCGGAGGAGGGGACAGGCTTCGCCGGGCCAACCGATCATTCGAGGTGCAGGGCCGTCAAT
>CAYPKV010000105.1:0-7285 GCA_964411415.1 uncultured bacterium | reverse complement strand
ACCTCGCTGCTGCCCGGGTACAGCTTCTGCAGCACCTCGAGGTCACGGTCCAGGTCGCGGAGCTTTATCCGTTCCTGCACGACGTCAGCCTGGAAGTTGGCATGCTGCCGGGCGCGGTTGCGTGCCGCCATGGCTGCACGGAAGGTGCTGCGCAGGAACTCGATGAGCCGGGTGGTGCCCACCCGCACGATGGTTGTGAGTGGCCACGCCAGGATGAGCTCGATCCCGAAACTGATGACGAGCACTGCGGCAGCACCGCCGAACACGCCGGCAACACCGCCCAGGAAACTGTCGAGCGCAGCACCGAGGCTGCCTGCGAACTGGGGAGCGACGACAGCCAGCAGGGTCCAGCCGCCCAGGACCAGCAGGGTGTAGCCGAGCAGGACCCGCGGCCAGCCGGGAGGCTCGCGCCGCACCATGAACAGACCGCCCAGGACCAGCAGCGCGGGCGGCACGGCCCAGGCGAGCAGCCCGGTCCAGCCCACGATGGCTTCACGCACTCCACCCAGGAACGCGCCCGTCGGCAGCTGGGGCCAAAGTATGCCCAGCAGAAGGACGCCCAGGGTGATGAGAATCAGTCCCAGAGCTTCGCGGTCAGGGGCGGCCTTCCTGGATTTGCTTTTTCTGCTTGCAGTCCTCTTCCTGGCCACTTGGGCAAGTTTACCGCAGGGTGCGTGTCACTGCGAATCAGCGGGCACTTCGGCCTCCGCGGCGACGGCCGCGACGCGGCGCGGTGAGCGGTGCCGGAACGGCCCGCTGTGCCAGGCGGCTGTCGTCAGGACGTACTCCTCGAGCACGACCTTCAGGAAAGTCACGAGCGGCACGGCCAGCAGGGCCCCGACCAGGCCGAACAGGCTCAGGCCGGCCATGATCGCGAGCATGACAGTGATCGGGTGGACGTTAACGACCTTGCCGAGGATGATCGGTGACAGCAGGTTGCTCTCCAGCAGGTTCGCCGCGACGAACAGGCCGATGGCCAGGAGCGCCGTGAGCGGACTGATCGACAGGGCCAGCAGCACACCGGGCACCGCACCGAGGATGGGACCCAGGTACGGCACGATGTTGAACGCGCCGGCGATGAAGCCGATGGACAGGGCGAGCGGTACGCCCATGATCTCCAGACCGAGCCAGATCATGACGCCAAGCGCCAGGCAGATGAGCAGCTGACCGCGCAGGTATCCGCCGAGCGCCACGTCTGCCTTGCTGGTTATGTCGCTGTAGAGCGGGCGCCAGCGCACCGGGACGATTCGGTAGAAGTTGGCGGTGATCCGCTCATAGTCAACCAGGAAGTAGGCGCTGGCGAGCAGGATGAACAGGAACAGGGCGGTACCGGAGATGATGCTCGTGGCGCCACCGACGATCGCGTCAGTACTACCTGAGAGCAGGTTGCCCAGCATCGTGTTTATGCCGGTCGTCGCCGTGGCGAGCATGCCGGCCACCTGGTCGCGGACTGCGACGCTCACCTGGTCAGCCGATTCGAAGCCGATGAGGTCAGCGATGAAGTTCTGCACTCCGGCCAGCACGTTGGTGAACCAGCTGGTCACTGAGCCGATGGTGTTGGACGCCTGGTCGATGACCTCGGGCAGCTGGTTGGCGAACGTGCCAAGCTGCACGAATATCTGGCCGATGAGCAGACTGCCGGACACCATGAGACCGAGCAGTACGAGGTAGACGAGGATGACGGCCACGATGCGCGGCAGCCGGGCTTTCATGAACAGCAGGACGAGCGGGTGCAGCAGGTAGGCCAGCACGAACCCGACCACACCGACGGTGAGTACGAACGAGTACTTCGGGAACAGCAGAACGAGTACCGTCACGACGGCCGCGATCAGCAGCGTCCAGACGGTCGCCCTGACCCATGGGCTGCGCCACACGTACTCGTAGGCAGTAGGCGCCTCCGGCTGGCTGCGCCGGGCGGCCCGCGTTTCCTTCGGGTTGTGCCGCTCAGCTTCCATGAACAACTGCTTCCGGACGACCGGGCTTCATCGCCGCAACGTTAACTGACTGCATCATGTCCAGACAGTATGCAACGTTACCCGCGCTGAAGGATCCAGATGGCCGGCCGGTGCCCGCCGTGCCAGACCCTGAGTTCACCCAGCAGCTCCAGGCCGTCCGCCTGTTTCAGCAGGCCGCGGGTCAGTCTCAGCTCGTGGCTGAGCAGCGCCAGCCGGCCGCCGGGACGGAGCAGGCGGGTCGCTTCAGCCAGGAACGCCGGGTACAGGACTGCGTTGCCGTCATGTGTGCCGATGTCGTCGCCCCAGGGCGGGTCGCAGCTGATGAAGTCGAAGCTGCCGTCCGGCAGTGGAACAGCCGTGGCATCCGCCTGGAACAGCTGGGCCCGCCCACCGAAGCCGGCCAGGTTGTCACGCGCGCAGCCGAGCGCCTCACTGCTCAGGTCGAAGCCACTGCCACTTGCCTGCGGGTTCGCAGTCAGCCACTCAGCGAGCAGGGTGCCGGAACCGCACATGGCGTTCAGGTACGTGCCGGCTGGCTGACCCTGGCTGAGCAGCTGGTTCATCGCCGCGGCGATGGTGGCGTTAAGGCCACCTTCTAAGTTGCAGACGCGCCAGGAGCGGGTGGAGAGCGGACGGGGGGTCAGGCGCAGGAGCACCTGCCAGCCTCTCCCGCCGGGCCGCACGCGCAGCAGCAGCGTGCCCTCTTCCGGGTCGTGCTGCAGGCCGCTGCGTACAGCGAGCTCAGCCGCCAGCCGCTGGAACACGCTGCTGTCACTGCCGGCAGCGCTGATCCGGAAGCTGTCATGCCCACCGGCGGCCTGCACTCCCCTGATGCCGTCCAGCAGGCGGCGCAGGTGCTGGTCACCTAGCAGTGCCTTCGGCCTTGGCACCGGGAAGTCCAGCACCAGGTGGAAAGCGGTGGCCAGGCGCGCCCGGCCCAGTTTGCCGGAAGCGGCCTGCAGGTTGCCGCGCTGGCTGAAGCGGGCCGAGGTGCCGTCCAGTACGCGGGCCGCCGGGAAACCCAGCTCCGCCAGTTCGGCGACCGCCAGGCCGAGGATGCCCTCGAGCGCCTCGAGTTCGAAGGTCAGGTCAGTGACCGGGGTGCGACGCGGTGCAGCCAAGTGGTCAGAAGCCGTAGTTCATGCCGACCCGGCCGATGAACAGGGCGTCACCCGCGTTCGGACTGAGCGTGAAACCGGGGCCCAGCTCAGCGAACACCGAGACGGGACCGGCCGGAAGGCTGTACTCGACGCCGACCAGCAGCTCGAGGTCCAGGCCGCCGCTGCCGCCGCCGAAACGGCCCAGCAGGCCCGGACCGACGTAGACGGTCGTGGCGGGATCGCCGAACACGCTGTCGAACTCGTAGAAGACGTTCAGGCCGACGGCGAACGAGGCCGGCAGCGCGAAACCGGCGCTGAAACGCACGCTCACATCGTCGACGATCACGTCACGGGCGCCGGCGCTGATGGCACCGATGACGGGCCAGCCCACCTGGACGCCGACCCAGTACTGACTGAGGGCGAGGCTGCGGGCACCGGCGATACGCTGCTCGAGCTGCGACATGATTGCCGCCATCTCCTCGTCAGTGAGCGGATCGCGCTCGCCGACGCTCAGGCCGTCTTCACCGATGGCGGCGAGACCGGGGAACAGCTGCGAGCCGGCCTGACTGTTCAGGTACTCTTCGACGTTGGCGAGGCGTTCGGCGAGCTGCCAGACGTAATCGGAGTCAGCAGCAGCGTCGAGCATCTCCTCGAGGCGCAGCAGCCGCTCATGCGTAGCGGCGGACTCTTCGATGGCGCGACGGAATTCAGGGTCGCTGATCAGCTCCGTGATGGAGCTGCTGATCAGGTCGATGAGGCGTGCGGACACGACCGCCAGTTCGTAGCGGGTGGCAGCCCGGGCCCCGCCGAAGGTGCCGTTCGGGTAGCCGGTGATGACGCCCAGGGCCGTCAGGCGCGTGATGGCATCGGCTGCCCAGTGGTCCGGACTGAGGTCCTCGAACTGCGCCGGAGCCGGCTGCACCGCTCCGGTCGGCAGGCTGGCCTGGGCCAGGACCGTGCCGGTCAGCAGCAGTGCCACCAGCACTGCGAGTTTGAAAGTTCTGTTCTGCATCACGACCTCCACCGATCCCTGCCCGTAGCGGAGGGCCTGCCTGGCCCCGCTGAACCGTTACCCTTCCAGAATGCCATAACGGCGGCATGTTTGCAGTGCCGGGTGACCCTGCCCTATTGTCGGTTGTGGAAGCTGCACCGCCTGACGCCCTGTACCTGCACGTGCCGTTCTGTCCGAGCATCTGCCCTTACTGTGACTTCCACAAGATGAAACGTCACGAAGGGCTCGTTGCCGCCTACCTGGACCGCTTCGACCGCGAGTCGGCGGAACTGGCCGCCCGTTACCCCCTCAGGATGCGCACCGTTTACTTAGGCGGTGGTACCCCTTCGATGCTGCAGGACGCTGAACTGGAGCGTGTCGCAGCCGTGCTGGAGCGCGACTGGTCGCTGTCCGGTGCGGTCGAAGTGACGCTGGAAGCTGACCCGCTCACCTACGACGCCGAAAGGCTGCGCTTCTTCAGGCAGCTTGGTTTCACGCGCCTGTCGATCGGGCTGCAGTCACTGAGCGACGACACCCTGAAGTTCCTGGGCCGTCAGCACGACGCAGCCGCCGGCCGTGAAGCCGTTGAACTGGCACTCGAAGCGGGCTTCGGGGTCAGTGCGGACATAATCACCGCCGTGCCTGGCCAGGACGCTGCTTTCGACCTGCGCTCCCTGGCGGAGACCGGTGTCAGCCACGTGAGCGTGTACAGCCTGACGGTCGAGCCGTTCACTCCGTTCGCGCTGCGTGGGGTCGAGGTCGATGAGGACCAGGCGGCAGCCGATTTCACCCTGGCCACCGAGCTGCTCGCTGAGCACGGCCTCGAGCGCTACGAGGTTTCCAACCACGCGCGGCCCGGGCATGAATCCCAGCACAACAGCGTTTACTGGAGCGGTGCGCACTACCTGGCACTTGGTCCGTCCGCTGCTTCGTTCGAACCGGCTGAAGGCCTGGTCGGCATCCGGCGCACCCGGCCACACATCAGGTCGTGGCTGCTGGGCGGCCCGGCTGAAGAGCAGCCGGTGGACGCAGTCGAACACACCCTGGAGAGCCTGATGACGGCTCTGCGGACCCGGGGAGGCCTGGACCTGGACGCGCTGCTGCGCCGCGGTGGCGCGGATCCGCGCGTGGTCTTCCCCGGTCCGCTGGCGGAGCTGACCGCGCACGGGTTCCTCGAACTGCATGGCTCTAAGCTCACCGCGACCGCTGAGGGCCTGCCCCGCCTGAACGCAGTGCTGCGCCGCTTCTTCGCAGAGCGCGAAGCGGCGCAGCAGTTGCACGCTCAGTCAGCCTGACTCAGGCCTGCCGATAAGCCTCGTTACGCAGTGCCTGCAGCAGGCGCACGATCACCACTGCACTGGAGAAGTCGAGCGAACCGGCTCTGATCTCTGCGAGCGCCTCGTCGTAACGGCGGCACTCGTTGCTGAACGATTCCAGCCAGGCGACCGGATCGCTGGCACCGGCACTGACCGCTGCCGTCGTCAGTTCCCGCTGGTTGCTGCGCAGGTCGAGCAGCAGGCCACCTGCGCCGATCTTCTCCCACTTGCTGGGCTTGTCCAGCTCACTCAGTGAGTCACGCAGCCAGCCGAGTGACAGCCGCTCACCGATCGCGTAGAAGTGACCGGCTGCCTGCAGCAGGCCCAGCCCGCTGGCGCGGCTCACTTCGATGGCGCCGACACTGGCGGGCAGGTAATCGAACGTCGCTGCTGTCACGGCCAGATCAGCCGGAACGCCCAGAGCCGTGAACTCTTCAGCCATGGCCCGGAACCGTTCGGCCGGTTCACCGGTCAGGCTGTCCGGCAGCGCCTGCTGCAGCTGCTGGAGGGGCGCCTGGTACGTCTCCACGAACTCAGCGACGGGAACACGGCTCAGGCCCGACAGGATGATCCACTGCACGAGTCCGTCCACAGCTGCGGTCATCTCGCCGAGCAGCCGGTACTGCAGGTCGGCCGGAACGCGGTTGTCCAGGTCGAACACCGCCCGGATGAAGTCATCACCCCTGATGAGTTCAAGGGCGATGAGCGAAGCCCGGATGACCTCGACTGGCGAGGCACCGGTGTCGCGGATCAGCCGGTGGACGTAGCTGATACCCAGTATGTCGACGACCCGGTTGGTGAACTGGGTGGCGGTGATCTCACGCCGGAGTGAGTGGTTGAGCAGCCGCTCCGGGAACCGTTCGAACAGTACCGGCGGGAAGTAGTCGATGAGGTAGTGCCGGAAGTGCGGTTCCTCCGGCAGGTCGGTCTCGAGCAGGCGCCGGTACAGGCCCATCTTCACGTAGGCGAGCAGCACGGCCAGCTCGGGCCGGCTGTAACCGAGGCCGGCGCGCTGCAGTTCCTGCAGCTGCCGGGCGGTCGGCAGCGACTCGACCCGCGGGTCCAGGCCGCCACGCTCAGCGAGGTAGTCCTGCAGGGTGCTGAACAGCTGCAGGTCAGTGACGCTGCGCGGAGCGGCCATGCTCAGTGCCAGCGACTGGCTGTAGTTGTTGGCCAGCACCAGGTCGACCACTGCCGGCGTCATCTCCTCCAGCAGTACGTTGCGGGCGTCAAGGTCGAGCGCGCCATCGGCCATCACGTCCTTGAGCAGGATCTTTATGTTGACCTCGTGGTCCGACAGGTCTACACCACCGGAGTTGTCGATGGCGTCAGTGTTTATGCGGCCACCGCCCCGGGCGTACTCGATGCGGCCCAGCTGGGTGAAGCCCAGGTTGCCACCTTCACCGACCACCCGGGCGCGGAGTTCGGCGCCGTCTACTCTTACGGCGTCGTTGGCGGCGTCCCTGACGTCTGCGTGGGTCTCTCCCGTGGACTTGACATATGTGCCGATCCCTCCGTTCCAGAGCAGGTCCACCGGCATGCGCAGGATGGCCCGGATCAGTTCCTGGCCGCTCAGCTGGTCAGCTTCCACGCCCAGCATCGCCTTCACCTGGGGGCTCAGGCTGATCGACTTGGCGGAGCGTTCGAACACGCCACCGCCTGCCGAGATGAGCGAGCGGTCGTAGTCCGCCCAGCTGCTGCCCGGGGTCGTGAACAGCCGGCGCCGTTCCGCGTAACCGCTGACGGGCTCAGGGTCAGGGTCCAGGAATATGTGCAGGTGGTTGAACGCCGCCTGCAGGCGCAGCCGGTCTGTGTAGAGCATGCCGTTGCCGAACACGTCGCCTGCCATGTCGCCGATGCCGGCAGCGGTGAACGTGTCCTTCTTCACGTCGATACCCAGCTCACGGAAGTGGCGGGAAACGG
>CAYPKV010000104.1:0-7328 GCA_964411415.1 uncultured bacterium | reverse complement strand
CTGGCTGCAGCCCTGGGCCGCGCAGTGGAGGAGGCGGTAGCCCCGGCGGCAGAGCAGCTGCACCAGGTGACGGTTACCCTCACGCGTGGGGGCGAGCCGGTTACAGAAGGAGCCGTACTGACCTTCAGCGTCACCGGTGCTGAGCCGGCGCGGTTCATGCCGGGCGACGGCGTGTGGCGTGCGGAGCTGCCTGCCGGCAACTACACAGCCAGCATCGAAGATGCCCATTCGGCCGCCCCGCTCGTCGTCAGTGGCCTGCGGGTCCTGCCTGACGCCGGCAACAGTTTCAGTTTCGAACTGGCACCGGAGAGCCTCGTCACTCTCACTGTTACGGAAGGAAACGCCGTCATCGGCCAGGAGATCTCCGTCAGCTGGACGGGCGCCCCGGACAGCGGAGAACACTGGATCACGGTCGTCGCAGCAGACGCTGCTGACACCGTCCACGGCCCCGGCGCCTGGGTCAGCGGCAGCAGCGGCAGCGGGTCCGCACGACTTCCTGACCGTGGTGCCGGCAGGTGCACCGGCTGGCGAGGTCAGTGCCTGGTTCTGGACGGAAGGGGGTACGGCCGTAACGGTCCGGGCGCCGGCTGAGCCTGGAGCGTATGAAGTGCGCTACATGAGCGAGCATGCCGGGAACACGGTCCTGAGTTCAGCGTCAGTCACCGTTGCCGACGCCGGTTTCGCGCTTCTGGCACAGGCGGTGGTCACAGCCGGCACACCGCTGGAGGTGACGTGGCGTGGCCCCGGCGCTGAGTACGATTACGTGGCGATCGCTGTTGCGGGCTCCGCAGAATCGATCTACCTCGAGTACCGTTACCTGAGCGACGGCAACCCGGTCGTCTTCACTGCCCCCGGGACTCCCGGTGAGTATGAACTGCGTTACGCGAACGATTCCGCGAGCGACGTCGTCCTGTTCAGTGTTCCGTTCACGGTCGAGGCGGCAGGCATCACCCTGAACGCACCTGAGAGCGTCAGTGCCGGCAGCAGCTTCGAAGTGTCGTTCACAGTCACCGACCGCGCCGAGTGGGATTACATCACGATCGTGCCGGTCGGGGCGGAAGATGGCGCCTGGCTCGATTACGCCTACATCTACGACAGCACCGCCGTCACGCTCACTGCCCCGGCGGAACCTGGCAGTTACGAGATCCGCTACGCGTCTGACAGCCGTATCGGTACGTTCGCCCGCCGGCCGATCGAAGTGCGCTGAATGACACAATGGCAGGATGACTAATGCAGGCACCGAGATCTGGGCCTTCGACCCTGGCCACAACATCGGCCTCGCCGTCGTCTCGCCACACGGTGAACTGCTGCTGGCCCGGGTACTGAGCCCGGCTGAACTGAGAGACCTGCCGGTCCCGTCTTCCGTCACTGTGGTGGCGGGCGACGGGACCGGTTCAGCTGAACTGCTGGCGGAACTGGGCCGAAGAGGCGTCCGTGCCGAACTGGTCGATGAGACCGGATCTACTCTGCAGGGCCGGGAGCTGTACTGGCAGCACAACCCGCCGGCTGGCCTGCTGCGGCTGCTGCCGCCGGGACTGAGGCCGGTGCCGGACGGGCTCGACGCTTATGCGGCCTGGGCCCTGGCGTTACGTTGGCTCAGCCGCTGACCCGGGCCGGTTCCGTACGAGCGGGATGACCAGCCACAGCAGCGCGATGAGGCCTGCGAGCACCAGCATGCCGCTGCGGAAGGACGCCGCGGTAGCGGCGGCTGCCATCGCGCCGATGAGGCTTGCGCTCAGCAGGCGACCCGTGCCCTGGAACACCGCCAGGAGTCCCTGGGCAGAAGCACGGCTGCCTGCCGGTGCCTCACTGAGCAGAACGTAGCGCAGCGGGGCGCCGGTGAGGGCGGCCATGCCGGCACCGGTAAGCAGGCCGGCAGCGATGAAACCTGCCAGGGTGGTCGAGAGAAGGCCGAACGAGACCATGCCAAGGGCGACGAGTGTGACGCCCGTCAGCAGCACCAGGCGTGGCCCGATACGGTCGAGCATCCGGCCGGCCACGGGGGCCAGCGCGCCCAGCGCGACTATGACCGGCAGGAGCAGCAGGCTGGCCTGTGAGTCACTGACGCTGAAGGCGGCAGCAGCAAGGGAAGGCAGGAACGCCAGGCTGCCTTCAGTGAGCCCGGAGCCGACGCCGAGCAGCGCGGCAGCCCGCACGGCCGGGGCGCGGAACAGGGTGATCGGCAGCAGCGGGTCATCGGCTGCTTTCTCGACCCGGACGAAGGCGACGATGCCGATGGTCAGGACGGTGGCGAGCAGCAGCGGCACTGCCGGAGTGAAATGCTCCGGTGCCAGGCGGCCCAGACCGAGGCCGGCAGCCAGCAGGATGACTGTCAGCAGTACGGCTCCGGCCCAGTCGAACGTGAAGCGGTTGCCCGGGTCGGACGGTGCGGGCGCAGGCAGCACCTGCCGGGCCCGCCAGAATATCCAGGCGGCGATCGGCAGGTTGATCAGGAACAGGAACTGCCAGCCCAGTGGCAGCAGCAGCGCACCGAACAGTGGCCCGAGCAGGAATCCGATGCCGAACACCGAACCGAGGATGCCGAGGGCTGCACCACGCTTCTCGGCGGGCCAGTTATCGCCTATCACCGCACTGGCAACGGGGAAGATACCGCCGGCGCCGACCGCCTGTACGACCCGGCCGGCCAGCAGCATGATGATGTTGCCTGAGAGCGCCACCAGCAGCGAACCGGCAGCGAAGAGGATCACGCAGAGGAGGAACACTGGCCGCCGGCCGAACCGGTCGGACAGTTTGGCCATGAACGGCGTCGCCACGAGCGTAGCCAGAGCAAAGGCTGAGAACACCCAGGACAGCACGAACGTGCCGGCGTTCAGGTCGCGTTCGATCACAGGCAGGGCCGGCCCGACCATGGCGGTGTCGAGCGCGGCCATAAGCACGCCGGCGAACAGGACCGGCATCAGGCCCTTCGGTACGGCTCCCGGCTGGTTCATGGAACCGCCGGGATGTATGAAAAGGGCCGGTACTGACCGGCCCTCTGATCGTGAGTGATCACGCAGGCAGCAGGCTCAGTTGAGGCCTTCGTCCTGACCTACGCCCATCATGGTGCGGGCTTCACTGGCATCGATACCCATGACCGCACTGATCTCGCCGGCCAGCAGGCGCAGCGCCCGGCGGTATGCCTGCCGGTCCAGGTCGGGCAGGCCCCGCTCCTGGTCCCAGCGGCGCAGTTCACTGGCCAGGGTGGCGATCTGGTACGGATCACCGCTGGTCAGGATGTCGCTAACGCGGCGATGGCGGGCAGCCCACTGCTTGGGCAGGGTGATGTGGCCTTCCTCAAGGCGTTCCAGAACGTTCTTGACTTCTTCAGCAGTCAGTGCAGCGCGCAGACCAGCTTCCTGCGGGGCCTTCACCGGAACGAACGCCCGTGAGGTGCCGTTGGGGAAATCGACTGCGTAGTACTGATGCTCGGTGCCGGCGACGGTCTTCACGACCGTCCCTGAAACGATACCTACTCCATACGGCGGCAGGACAACCTGATCGCCATCCTTGAACATATTCGCTGAAGTCTTCAAAATAACCTGCTCCCTTCGGCCGGACACAGAACCGGACGCAGGCAGAAACGGGTCAGGTCACCCGTCTGCCCCTGATCAGTCTGAATCCTGGCTGCCTCTGTTGCTGGTAGTGGTTGTCATCCTGGTGAACCGCGTAAGAACCGCACATGCAAGGCTCAGCGGACTGTTACCAGGAAGAACCTTCACAGCGGGATTGTAGCACAATTCAAGGCGCTTTCTGTGTCGCCACGGCACGTGACCGCATACCGGAATTCACCAGGACGACGCCGCCCAGCAGCACGAGTGCACCGGCTGCAGTGAGCAGCCCAGGCACCTCACCGAAGATGACCATGGCGAGCAGACTGGCGACGACCGGTTCCAGCAGGATGACCGTAGCGACGAAGGTGGGATCCAGGAAACGCAGGGAGTAGTTCATGGAAGTGTGACCGACCAGCTGGGATACGAGCGCCAGCAGAGCGATCCACAATAGGACGTCAGCAGCGTACGGCCAGTAACTGTGACCGAGCAGGGCCGGCAGCGGCGCCAGGCTGACCGCAGCGGTGATGCAGGAGATGCCTGAGTAGGCCATCACACGCAGTCCGCTGCGCTGTGCTGCACCGCCAGCCAGCATGCTCAGGCCGACGGTAACAGCGCCGGCCAGGGCGAGCAGGTTGCCGAGCAGTGCCGTGTCCGAAGCTGATCCGGTGCCCAGCTGACCGTCCAGGCCTATGACTGTCCCACCGGCGACGGCTGTCAGCACCCCCGCCAGGGTCCGGCCGGCCGGCCGGCGGCCCCGGAACAGCCACAGGATCAGTACGATCCACAGCGGCGTAGTCGTGACGAGCGTGACGCTCGCCGCGATGCTCGTGTACTCGAGGGAGGTGGTCCAGGTGGCGAAGTGCCAGCCAAGCATGATGCCGGCGATGACCGACAGCCACACGCCGCGGGCCGTGATGATGCTGCCGCGCAGGCCACGCAGCATCGCCGGGAAAGTCAGAACACTTGCGAACGCCAGCCGGTAGAAAGCTATGACAGTGCCGGGTGCGTCAGCGAGCCTGATGAATATGGCCGACAGGCTTACGGCCACGATCAGGATGGTGAGCAGCAGCGGCAGGGGCAGCGCCGGAACTTCGTCCGGCTGCCCGGCTCCGCGTTCCAATCAGTGGCTCTTCGGGCGCCAGATGCGCCAGGCCGCCACGAGCCAGCCGCTGATGAGCAGAACTCCGCCCAGCGGAGTCACCGCACCGAGCCAGCCGCTGTCAGTGAGTACGAGGATTACCAGGCTGCCGGAGAACACCGCGATGCCCGTCGTGATCAGCAAGCGGGCCGCTTCGGTGCCTTGAGCCCGGCTCAGGAGCAGCAGGCCCAGTGCGTGGTACATGAGGTAACGGACAGCGGTCTCGAACGTATCCAGGCGGGCCGGAACCACGCGGCCTTCGAGTGCGTGGGCGCCGAAAGCTCCCAGCGCTACACCGAGGGCGGCGAGCAGGGTTCCGGTGATGGCAGCGGTGCGGTCAGACATGTAACCAATCTACCCTCAGGGCGTCACAGCTGACGTCAGCGGCCGCCGCCCCCGCCTCCGCCACCACCTCCGCCGCCTCCACCCGAAGAACCGCCTGAAGAGGCTGACACGCCGGCGGAGGAGAGGGCACTCGACAGCGAACTCGACATCGCACTTACGTTGCTGGCCAGGCTGCTCAGGTTGGTGATCGAACCAGGATCTGAGCCCATCCAGCTGGCGGTGTGGGCGAGCTGGGCGGCGCTTATGCCACGGGCGTCCGCGAGCTTCTGGACGTTGTTCAGGTAACGGGTCGCTACGCCCAGGGCCGCTGCGTACACGAAGTAGCGGTCCCAGAGCCTGAAGAAGTCATCAGGTGCGTCTTTCATCTGGGTGTAGTCGCTCAGTGTCCGTTTGAAACCCTGCCACGCGTAAACGTCCGTGGCGACGTGATCTTTCCAGCGTCTGGCACCCCAGGCGCCGATCGAAACCGCAGCGCCTGCGGCTGCCAGGCCGACGTTCACGAAGCTGGCGGTGCCGGTCGTGCTGACGGCGAGCAGGCCGATCACCCCCGAGGTGAGCAGGCCCGTCCAGATGACACGGTTGCTGTCACTGACGCTTTCGGCGGTCACCAGGCTGGCCCTGCCCCTGCTGACTGCATCCTGGTCACGCAGCGAGCCGCTGGTGTAGGCAGTCTTCAGCCAGCTCAGTACCGACTGGCCCCACTTCTGCATGAAGTTGGGCCGGCGCTGACCCAGGGTGCGCAGCTCCCTGTTGGTCACCTGGCGCCAGCCGCGTGCGTCGCTGACCCGGCTGTAACCGGCTGCGGCCCGCAGGAACTGCAGCACATCCTTCTCGAATCCGAGCAGGTCAGTGGCCGGGCGCTGCGTGTCGACCAGCATCGAGAACTTCCGCTTGGTACCGTTGAACTCCACGAAGCCGAGCCGAGCCAGGTCCATCACGGTCGCGGCGAAGCCGTTGCTGTTGCTGGGTACGCCGGGCTTCGTCAGCAGGCTCGTCACTGCTGCCGGGGGCAGGTCGTTGGGTGGTTCGAACGGGTACATCATCCCGTCTGAGGGCGGATCAGCGTGACGGCGGCGGACGGAAGCGACGCGTGAGCCGATCCAGGCGAGCAGGGCAGCGCCGGGCAATGCCATCCAGGGGCTGCTGCGTACCTCATCAGCGAGGCTTAAACGGCGGATGATGAACGTCTGCGACATGATGCGGCCGTCCGAGTCGCTTGCCTGAACCGTGACCCGGTTGTCACCCGGTTCGAGTCCGAACACCTCGCAGCTGAACGGGTCAGTGCCGGTGCACAGCTCACTGATGGCGCTGCCGACAGCGGCGCGGACGGCGTTGACGCGGCTGGCTCCGGGCAGGGCCCGGCCGGTAAGTACGGCGGTCTGCTCGTCACGGCCGACCGTTTCCGGCCAGTCCAACGCCTCCAGGAGCGGTGCTCCCGGCACCATGATGTTCTCTCCTGCAGCGATCTCGCTCAGGACGGCTTCGAGGCCGGGTTCTGTGCCACGGGTGCTGAACAGCGCCGGATCCATGAACCAGCGGATCTCAACACCCATCCCTGCCGGGATGATGCTGTTGCTCACGTCGAGCCGTGAACGGTCCGGTGAGAGCGTCACCCGGGGCAGTGAGGGGTTGTTGAAGCGGTAGACGACGGCATCGTACGGGAACTCCATCGGGCCGGGGGCGGTCACACTGAGGCGGTAGTTCTCGGCGGTGACGTTACGCCGGCCGTATATTTCCCAGTACCACTGGACAGTGTCTGACCAGTAGTCGATCGTGCCGTGCAGGTTGTACTCGAAGCGGACCCGGCCGTTGGTCCGGCGCGAGCTGTAACGGACCACGAGCTCGGTGCCACCGGAGCCGTCCTCGCACAGCTGGCTGCGTGGGGACGCCTGGTCGGGGAAGTCGATGGCGCCGGTGCCGCTCAGCATCTCGACACGCTGGCCCGCTGCCACGTCAATGCATATGAACACCTCGGCGAAGTCGTCATCGCCGGTCGCCCGGAGCGTACGCTCTTCGACCACGTGCACTGTCCCGTCGGACCGGATGGTGACGTCCTGGCTGACTTCGGTCCAGTGGATACGCGCATGGGCGGCACCGGCAAGCAGCAGCGTCAGTGTCAGCAGCAGTCTGAATGTGGTCATCTTTCCTCCGCTGAGGTATCGGTTGGCTGGCCGGCCTGAATGAAGCGGTCCGCCGGACGGTGGCTGCACCGGTTCAGTCCGCTGCCGTGAACGCCCGGCCGGTGATCTCGCCGGCGGAGCCCAGTGCACCCAGGTCACGGCCGTTGACGCTGA
>CAYPKV010000103.1:0-7408 GCA_964411415.1 uncultured bacterium | reverse complement strand
GTCGGCGGGAGGATCAGGTTGACGTTCTGTTCAACCGATGCCGAAGACGTGCCAGCGTTGAACGCGTCAATACCGGTGCCCGTGGTGGGGCCGATGACGGCAGGCTGTGCGAGAGCGAAACATGAGAACAGTCCTAGCAGGGCAATACCGAGTTTCTTGGTCATTTCTGAGCTACCTTTCAGGGCATGGTTTCTTAGAGTCGCAGGCCAAGTCCGGCCTTCCCGGCCGGGAGTTCCTCCTTTTCCTGTCCGGGGGCCGGCTTACAGCCGCGGACACTGTGGGCTATCGGCAAAAGCTTAGAGATGCTGGCATTTAGTGCACGTGAAGCGAATGTGAGCAGTCTGATACGGGCATGATGAAAGAGGTGTATAACAGCTTCACGATTTGGCGGTTGGCTTAACGGAGTACTTAACGTTTTCGTTAAGTGCTAGGTGCGGGGAGGAAGGCATGGTCACACTCACTTCGGGTGTCGCGGAACCAGCAGAACTGCTGCTTTATGCACGTGGACCAGCCCGTTTGCGTGGGCCAGGCGGTAATGTGCGGCTGCGCAGGAAAGCTCTGGCACTCTTCTACTACCTGGCGTTCGAAGGTCCGACACGACGCGAACGGCTGGCGGACCTGCTCTGGGACAGCGCTGATCCGCTTTCGAACCTTCGGGTCGAACTGAACGCCATCAATGCGGCCCTCCGGGACATCCCGCTCACGTTCAGCGACAACCACCAGGACCCGCTCGTGCTGCCCCGGCAGATACGTCTCGATCTGGACGGCAGCAGCCGGGACGAGGTGATCATGGATGGCCTGGACGGCCTCAGCGCTGACTTCCAGGAGTGGCTTGAGTGGCAGCGTGCCCGGCTGCGTGCGTCAGCGGGTCCAGGAAATGCGCGGCTCACTCCGGAGATTGAAGCGCGTATCAGCTCCCTCCGGGCGCCGCATCTGCTGGTGGTCGAACCGCTGCCATGTCAGACGGCTCAGGATTTCGCGGAAGCGGTGGCCCTGCATCTGCGCATGCCACTCACAGCGGCGCCGGACGGCAACGGCGTTCATTACGCTGCGCCGCCCTACCCGGCTGGCCTGGTGGAGCTGATACAGCGCAACACCAGTTCCATCTGGGTGTTCGAACGGCCATTCTTCGGTCCTGATCCTGACGAGCTGCTGAAGCTTCGGGCTCTGCTGCCGGCGACCGAGTTGACCTATCTGCGGCTTGCGCCACTCAGCTGGGCCGCCGCGGTCAAAGGTCCGCTCGCCCAGCACGGGTTTGACACGGCCAGCAGCATCTACCTGAGGGCGTGCGGTCATCCCGGCTACATCGAGGAGCTGCTGACTCAGAAGGACCCTTTGCAGGCCCCCGTGATGCACCGTTTCAGCGCCAGCATCGAACTCGAAGTCCGCAAGCTCAGCGCCAGCTGCCGTCAGCTCCTGCAGAGCCTGGCGGTCCGCTCCCGGGCAGTCGCTGCCCGGCGATCGGAATTCGCTGACTCTGTCGACTGCCTGACGGAGCTGGTCGACCGCCGGTGGCTGGAGTTCACGGATTCCGGCTGGCGCTTCATCTCCCCACTGGCGCGCCGGATCCTGTACCACTCGATGCCGGACGGGGTGCGGCAAGCTGCCCACCGAAAGCAGGCAGAAAGCCTGGAACAGCTGGGGATGACCGTTGCCGCACAGTTGCAGCGCATGGTGGCTGGCCTGGAGGACGCTGAGGACGAACTGACCGGGCAGCTTGAACCCTGGGCTGCAGCAGTGCTGGAGCAGCGGCGGGGCCGCCAGCTGACCGGGCTTGAACCAGCCGGTACGACCAGGGTGAATGCAGACGGCCAGGAACGGTTCCTGGAAGTCCGTGGCACGTTCGGCAAAGGCGTGGAGCAGGACGGAGACAGTGTCGCGCTGGTCCGCTACGGCCAGTGTGCCGAGGCGACCGGCATCACCTACAGCCTGCCAGAGCTGCCGCTGCTGGTGCACATAACCGGCCAGGCGAACATCGACAACCACCAGGGCATAGGCATGCTCGGCAACGCCGTGCCGCTGAAACTGGAGTTCGACGCCGGGGCGGCCACGGTCTTGGCTCCGGAGCTGTCAGCCGGCCTGTTGGGCGACCTGTTGGTCCTGCCGTTGCCCGGATCGTTCGACTACTGGTTCGCCTGCAGCGGCTCGCAGACGCTGACGGTATCTTCGTCAGCCGAGGCGGGCGTAGTTCAGTTCAACCCCCGCTGTTATGCCTGGGTGAAATCCGGCGGCAGTGAACAGGAGGCCTGGGTAAGAAGCGCCTGAACAGTCACCTATCAAAGTGATATGAAGCCCGTCCTGCACAGCATCTCTGCCACTCAGCGGTACACTGGGGTCAGTTTGTACTGCCTTTGGAGGCGAGACTTGTGAAGAGAATACTGCTGACCGTGACCCTAGGGCTGACCGGCGTGTCCCTGGCCCAGGTCTGCACGCCCCTCTCAGGCGTTCCGCTGCGCGTCGGAGTGCTGCCCGTGCTGAACACCCTGCCGCTTTACGTGGCCCAGCAGGAAGGTTTCTACGACGCCCAGGGCCTGACCGTTGAACTGGTACCCATCGAAAGCGCCCGCGACCGTTCCATCGGCCTGCAGACCGGACAGCTCGAGGTCGGCAACAACGACGTCATGGGTGCGGTGCTGCAGGTGGCTGCCGGCGATGAACTGAAGATCGTCCGGCATGACAGCTTCGAGACCGGCGTGCCGTTCTTCTCCATCGTCACAAGCGCGGACAGCGGTCTGGACACGGCGGAGAAACTCATCGAAGCGCTGCGCAACGACACCGCCCAGGTCGCCATCGGCCACAACACCGTGACGGAGTACATCGCCAGCAAGCTGCTGCGCGACGCCGGTTACGAACCCGAGGCGAACGACTACCTGGAGGTGAGCGCCATCCCGCTGCGTCTGGAGCAGATGGCTCAGGGCCTGGTGGCGGCTGCGCTGCTGCCTGAGCCACTCACCACCCTCGCCACCAGCGTCCAGGGCGGCTTCGCAGTACTGCAGGACAGCAGCACCGAGTTCGTGCCCGTCGCTCTTACGGTCACTCAGCGGGCCATCGATGAGCGCCCCGGTGACGTGTGTGCCTTCCTTGCTGCATACCAGCAGGCGGTTGAAGCGATCAACACTGACCCTGAGGCGTACCGCCACAACGAGATCCGCATACCGGAGCCGGTCATCGCCACCTACCAGGTGCCGACGTTCATGGCGCCACGCGTCCCGGACGAAGCGGAGATCGAACTAGTCCAGGCCTGGATGGTCGAAGTCGGCATGATCGACGAGGCCGTACCGTACGCTGAGCTTGTTGACGGAAGCTTCATCACAGCCGACTGACGCGCCCCTGCTCGAGTTCAGCGACGTCACTTTCTCCTACGGACCAGCCGCGCCGGTCCTGGATGGTTTCAGCTGCGCCCTGGACGCAGGCGGTATCTGCTGCGTGCTCGGTCCGTCAGGCTCGGGCAAGACGACGCTCCTGTACCTGGCCGCCGGCATCCGTACGCCCCGCACGGGTACGGTCCGGGTGGCTGGTGAAACCGTCACCGGTCCGACCCCCCGCACCGGCCTGATGCTGCAGGACTACGGCCTGCTGCCGTGGTTCACGGCCCGGCGCAACATCGAGGTGGGGCTGCGCATAAGCGGGGTTGCGAAGGCTGAAGCCCGGCAGCGGGCTGCCGACTGGCTCGACCGTCTGGGCCTGGGCAGCCTGGCCGGCAAGTACCCGGAGCAGATGTCCGGCGGGCAGCGCCAGCGGGTCGCCCTGGCCCGGCAGTTCGCGCTCGGTAACGAGCTGCTGCTCCTGGACGAGCCGCTGTCGGCGGTTGATGAACTGTCACGCGAGAAACTGCAGCGGCAGCTGTACGGTCTCACGGCCGAAGCCGGCAGTACTACCGTCATGGTCACCCACAACATCGAAGAGGCGGTCCTGCTGGCCCGCAGCATCCTGCTCATAACCCGGCACGGCCCGATCCGCGAGGCCGAGCTGCTGCGCACGCCTTTCCCTGACCGCATCCCCGACCGCAGCGAGCCGGAGTTCCAGCAGTACTGCCAGTTCATACGGGAGCGGCTCGCGCTGTGAACGGCTTCCGGCTCAACCCGCGGCTGGCGCTGGTCATCGACCTGGTCCTGCTGCTGATCGTCTGGCAGGTCGCGGCCGTAAGTCTGGACCGGAACTTCCTGCCGACCCCCGGTGCGGTCGTCCGCACCTTCGTGCAGGAACTGCAGGGACCACTGCTGGATCACACCTGGGCCAGTCTGCGGCGCATCCTGCTCAGCGTCCTGGCCGGCACCGCGCTGGCAGCGCCCATCGCTATCCTCGCTGCCGAGAACCGCATCCTGGACAGCCTGCTGTCGCCGCTGATGTACTTCCTCTACCCCACGCCAAAGATCGTGTTCCTGCCCATCATTGTGTTCCTGCTCGGACTTGGCGATCCGTCGATAATCTTCCTGATCTCACTCATCGTGTTCTTCCAGGTGTACGTCATCGTCCGTGACGCTGTGGCGCGGGTGCCTCAGGCGACGCTCGACTCGGTTGCCTCGCTGGGGGCAGGCCGCTGGCAGCGGCTCCGTTACGTGTACATGCCGCTGAGCGTACCTGCCGTGTTCACTGCGCTGAAAGTCAGCGTCGGCACGGCCATCGCGGTGCTGTTCATCGCCGAATCGATCGGCAACAACGTCGGGCTTGGCTACTACATCGTCGTGGACCAGTGGAACCGCTTCGCCTACCAGAAGGTGTACGCGGGCATCCTGGCGATCGCCCTGCTGGGCAGCGTGCTGTTCGGACTGCTCAGCTGGCTGGAGTCCCGCAGCAGCCGCTGGCGGGCCCACTCGTGATCCAGCTGTGGTGGCAGGCGATGCGGCCACGGACGCTGCTGCTGGCTCTCGGCGGCACCGGCCTGGGACTGCTGCTGGCTGCCTCAGCCGGTCACTTCAACTGGCTGACTGCACTGCTGACGGTGTCCACTGCAGTCCTGCTTCAGGTGCTGTCGAACCTCGCCAATGATTACGGTGACAGCCGGCACGGCGTCGACGGATCCGGCCGGGTCGGACCGCAGCGGGCGGTGCAGAGCGGCCGGGTGACACTTGCTGAGATGCTGCGTGCGGTGGTTTTCAGTGCGGCGCTCACTGCGGTCAGCGGCCTGCTGCTGGTACGCCTGGCTCTTGGTCCGGCCGGCTGGTGGCTGGTGGCCGGGTTCCTGCTGCTTGGTGCCGCGGCCGTCTGGGCAGCGATCGCCTACACCGCCACGGACCGCCCCTACGGCTACGTGGGACTCGGTGATCTGTTCGTGTTCGTGTTCTTCGGCCTGGTCGCGGTGCTGGGCAGTTACTTCATGCAGACAGTCAGCCTGGAAGCGTGGCTGCTGTTACCGGCGGCTGCCTGTGGGTTGCTGGCGGTCGCCGTTCTGAATATCAACAACATGCGCGACCTGGCTGGCGACCGGGCCGCAGGCAAGCTGACCGTTCCGGTCCGGCTGGGCCTGCGGGGTGCCCGGGTGTATCACACGCTGCTGAACGCCGGGGCACTCGCACTGGGAGTTTCCGCCGTGCTGCTGCGCTCCGGTTCGCTGTGGCAGCTGCTGTTCCTGCTGGTGACGCCGCTGATGCTCAGGCACCTTGTCGCCGTGTGGCAGCGTGAGGGGGCCCGCCTGGACCCCCTCCTGAAACAGATGGCGCTGACGGCGCTGCTGTTCAGCCTGCTGTTCGGCCTCGGTCAGCTGGCCGCCTGAAGCTCAGTCTGCTGCCGTGGTGACACGGAACACATGTGCCACCGGGCGGTTGTCAGCGTCGAAAGCCAGGTCGATGTTGCAGCTCGGTGCGCTGTTGGGGAACGCCGGGTTGGGCACGTCACCGGAGTAGACGAGCTGGATGTCCCGGGCAGTGGAGCTGAGCGTCACCGGTTCCCCGTCTGGCATGACGAAGTCCATGCTGCCGTCACTGCCGGCCCAGCCGCAGCGGACGGTAACACCGGCCAGGTCGAAGTCCGGGCCTTCGCTGGTCACTCCGAGCAGGGTCACAGCTGCCGGACTCACACCCGCAGCGGAAACTTCATACTCCCAGCTGAGCACGTGCGGCCGCCGGAACTCGGCGGTGAAGGCGCGGCTCGTCTGCATGAGGATGTTGAAATCCTGGACGTAGTCGGCAGTCACTTCAGCGCTGGCGCCGGTGGCGACCCAGCCGTGGTTGAGGTCGTTGGCTGCGAACGGGGGCGGCGTGACGCGCAGTTCGTACTGGCCGGCCAGGATGGTCTGTTCGAAGGTGGCGCAGCCAGCAGCGCAGGTGCCTTCCCACTCCCGGGGTCCGTCCCTGTGGGTCGGCTGGCCGCTGATCGACCAGTCCATGGCGACCAGGGCGGCATCGGCAGGTGTGACCGTGACTTCGACGGCAGCTTCAGGGCCGGGCAGATCGGGCAGGCAGGCGCTGAGGATGAGCGCGAGTGCCACGGGAACGGCGAGGAATCTGATTCTCATGCCGCTATTGTTGCGCAGTTGCATGACAGCTTGATTACCGCCAGCCTAGCTCCGGCGCTACGTACTTCAGGATCGCGCCGATCGCATGGGCGCAGTAGTCGACGCCCAGCTGGTTGGGGACGGTCAGGAGCAGGGTGTCGGCCTCCCGGATCGCCTCGTCCTCGGCCAGCTGCTTAACCAGGACGTCGGGTTCCGCCGCGTAGCTGCGGCCGAACACGGCCCGCAGGTCCGGTTCGATGTAACCGAACTGGTCCTGCTCACTCTGACCACGGCCGAAGTACATGCGGTCCCGGTCGTCGACCAGGGCGAAGATGCTGCGGCTGACGGACACGCGCGGCTCCCAGCCGTGACCGGCCTCGGCCCAGGCTTCCCGAAACTTCCGGATCTGCTTCGCCTGCTGCACGTGCAGCGGCTCGCCGGATTCGTCGGCTTTCAGCGTCGAGCTCTGCAGGTTCATGCCGAGCTTCGCAGCCCAGACGGCGGTCGCGTCGGACGCCGCGCCCCACCAGATGCGCCTGCGCAGGCCTTCCGAGTGCGGCTCCAGCCGCAGCAGTCCCGGCGGGTTCTGGAACATGGGCCGCGGGTTGGGCTGGGCGAAGCCTTTACCTTCGAGCAGCTCCAGGTACACCTGGGCGTGACGCCGGGCCATGTCGGCGTCGGTCTCGCCTTCGGCGGGCTGGTAACCGAAGTATCGCCAACCGTCGATCGCCTGTTCCGGCGAGCCGCGGCTGATGCCCAGCTGCAGGCGACCGCCAGCGATGAGGTCTGCAGAGCCAGAGTCCTCGACCATGTAGAACGGGTTCTCGTAACGCATGTCTATCACGCCGGTGCCGATCTCGATGCGGCTGGTCCGGGCACCGATCGCTGCCAGCAGCGGGAACGGCGAGCCGTGCTGCTGTGCGAAGTGGTGCACGCGGAAGTAGGCGCCGTCGGCCCCGAGCTCCTCGGCAGCCA
>CAYPKV010000102.1:0-7412 GCA_964411415.1 uncultured bacterium | reverse complement strand
GACGATGTAGGAGTGACCGGTAACCCAAACCGGGTCGGCCGTGCACCATTCATCATCGTCGTCTTCGTCAGCGTCGTCAACCAGGTCGTCGATGGCGTCCGGATCGATCTCGTCCTCATCCAGCAGCTCATCTTCGGTCAGTTCCTGGATGGTGATTCCCCGGCTGCCGATCAGCTCCATCAGGTCTTCGACGTTCAGCTCTTCGGCTTCGACCTGCAGTAGGTGCGTGGTGCGGTTGAAGGCGTCCGTGATCTCCTCGGTGTCGAGGCTGCCTTCAGCGGCACCGCGTTCCAGCAACTTCTGGATCGGTGCGGCCGAGAGCCAGCCGGCATCGGGAGCGGCGGCTTCTTCAGCAGCCTTCTTCTTCGCGGGGGCCTTCTTCGCAGCAGGTTTCTTTGCAGCGGCAGTTCTGGCAGCCGGCTTCTTCGCTGCAGCGGCAGGCTTCTTCGCGGGAGCTTTCTTCGCAACGGGCTTCTCAGCCACAGTCTCAGCGGCCGCCTCTGCAGTCTTCTTCGATGGGGTCTTCTCAGCGGCAGCCGGCTTGACGGTCTTCCTGACAGCAGGCTTCCTTACAGCGGGCTTCTTCGCCGCAGCGGCCTTGCTGGCCTTGCCGGCTTCAGTCGCCGTGCTGGCCGCGGCCTTCGCTTCAGCAGTCTCAGTTTCGGATTTGGCGGTGGCTTTGGCCATTCAACCCTCCTGGTTGTCGCAGATGACGTATCCCTGGCTAAGGGGATGGACACAATAAAACGCGTCACGCCGGACAACCGGGGACGCCAGTACCAGTCTGAAATCCTAGCACGGACAGCCCCGGTTCCATGTAAGGCGTGTCGGAACCTGAAAACGGTGCCGGAGCTGCACTCCGGTCCGCTGCTGCTTTTGGTGACCCCATAGGGAATCGAACCCTAGTTTGCGCCGTGAGAGGGCGCCGTCCTGACCGCTAGACGATGGGGCCTCGGCGGTACAGCCTGAAAATCTTACACTCAAACCGGGCGCGGGGCGTGTGATCCCGGCAACAGCGCGGTATGCTTCCATGCCATGAACAGAGCTTTCGATCTCATCACCATGGGACGCTCAAGCATCGACCTGTACTCGAACGACATCGGCGCTCCGTTCGAGCAGATCACGAGCTTCGCCGCCCTGGTCGGCGGCAGTCCGCTCAACATCGCCGTGGGTGCCGCCCGGCTCGGCCTGAACACCAGCCTGCTCACCGCTGTTGGTGACGATAAGGTCGGCGATTTCATCCTGGAGTTCCTGAAGCGTGAAGGCGTCAACACCGACTCGATCCCGCGCAAGCCCGCGGCGCGCAGCAGCGCCGTGCTGCTCGGCATCGAACCGCCTGACCGCTTCCCCCTCGTCTTCTACCGCGAGAACGCTGCTGACTTCTGGCTCGACATCGACGACGTCATAGCCGCCCCGGTTGCCCAGTCACGCGCCCTGGAAGTGTCGGGAACCGGTCTCGCCCGGGAACCGTCACGCAGCGCCACGTTCTTCGCTGCTGAAACGGCCCGTGAAGCCGGCGGCACCGTCTACTTCGACCTGGACTTCCGGGCTGACCAGTGGCACGATCCTCGTGCTTACGGAGTCACGGCGCGCGCCCTGCTGCCGCTCGTCGACGTCGCCATCGGCACCGAAGAAGAGCTGAACGCGATGATGCTCACCGACCCGGCTGACATCGAGATCAGCCATCAGCAGATCTCCGCTCCGGTCATCCGCGGTGACGTTGAAGCGAACATCAGGAAAGTACTCGCCATGCCGAACGGGCCGGAAGCGCTGGTCGTCAAGCGCGGTGCCGCTGGCGCCACCATCCACCTGCGCAGCGGTGAGACCGTGGCGGCACCGGGCTTCCCGGTTGAAGTTACCAACGTCCTCGGTGCAGGTGACGCGTTCGCTGCCGGCTTCATCTACGGCCGGCTGCAGGGCTGGGACTGGCTGAGAAGCGCCCGGCACGGCAACGCGTGCGGGGCGCTTGTGGTTACCCGGCAGGGCTGCGCCAACGCGATGGCGACCACTGCAGAGATCAGCGAGTTCGTCAGTTCACGGGGCGGCTGGTGAACCTCATTCCAGGGGCAGTTTAAGCCGGTCCTCACGGCCTTCCCACTGACCGCGCACCCAGGCCAGGTCCGGCTCGTCACGGGCAACCCATGACGGGGTCTCCCCAGCCAGGAAGTTCAGGTAGTAGGCGTCATAACCCGGTGCGGTGACGACCGGGTGGTAACCCTCACGAACCAGGACCGTGTCACCGTCGCCGACCCGCAGCACCTCATCCAGGCTGCGGTCATCGTTGTAAAGCCGCTGCAGCGCCCAGCCTTCCTGCGGCTGGAACCGGTAGTGGTAGATCTCTTCCAGATCGACTTCCTCCGGCGGGTTCTGGATGTCGTGCTTATGGGGCGGGTAGCTGCTCCAGTTGCCTGATGGGGTGTAAACCTCCACGCACAGCAGCTTCTCCGCTTCGCCCGGGTCGACGATGTGGGATATCTGCCGGGTGGCGTTGTGACCACCGCGGATCTCTATCTTCACGTCCTCAGGTGTGATCAGCCGCGCGGGCAGGCGACCTTCTGCAGGAGCAGCTGCACTCGCAACCTCGACGTCACCGTCAGCCCGGATGCTGAACGGAACGCCCGGCGGGACGTAAAGCGAGTACGGCCGGCCCCGGAACACGTTGTCCCGGCCTTTGAACTGCCACTTCTCCGTGCCGGCCGTGACTTCAGCACCACCGCTCAGGAACACGAACAGCTGCTCACTGTCGCTGTTCACGCCACTGTGGATTTCACCGGCCTGCAGGCTGCGCACCTGGAACGTCATGAAGCGCCAGCCGGCTGAATCGGGGGTAACGTCCTTGCGGAGCGTTCCCTCCTGAGCGATTCCGATCACGTGTTTCATGTCTTTCCTCCCTGTGCTGCTCAGCCGGGGATCTCGTCCAGGCTGACCGTGCGCTTCTCCTGCAGGCTGCGTGTGGCTGCGACCGCCACCCGCAGCGACTCGATGGCGTCGCGCGGACCAGGGCCCGGTTCAACGCCACTGCGCACGTCAGTGACGAAAGCCTGCAGTTCCAACCGGTACGCATCGAAGAAGCGTTCGATGAAGTAGTAGTAATAATCGCCGCTGATGCCTTCACGGCCGTAACGCCACAGCTTGGTGGCGCGCTCGTCCTCGGTGACCAGCTTGCCGTTCTCACCGTGCACCTCGACCCGCAGGTCGTAACCGTGAACGGTACGGCGGGAGTTCATGATGACCCCGAGCGCTCCGGTCGTGAACTCCAGCGTCAGGACACTCGTGTCGACATCACCGACCTTCAGCAGGTCCGGGTTGGCGAACACGCGGCCCAGGGCAGTGACCCGTTCCACCTCGCCGACGACGAAGCGGGCAGTGTCGATGTCGTGGATGACGGAATCCAGGTAGATGCCGCCGGAATGACGCGCGTACTCCTCAGCGGGTGGCTCAGGGTCGCTCGACTGGCTGCGGAACAGTTCTACGTTGCCGATGCTGCCGTTGTGGATCTCCCGGGCCAGCGCGGCGTAACCGGGGTCGAAGCGGCGGTTGAAACCGATCTGGAAACGGACTCCGGCGTCTTCGACCGTGCGCATGGCACGGATCGTTTCCCCCAGGTCCAGGGCGACCGGCTTCTCGCAGAAGATGTGTTTGCCGGCACGGGCTGCTGCTTCCACCTGGGCGGCATGCAGCGAAGTGGGCGAGGCGATGAGGACAGCATCCACCTCGGGGTCGCTGATGATCGCATCAAGGCTGTCGACAACTTTTGCCCCGCCGTAGGCAGCCGCCCGGGCCGCCTCCGGGTTGGCGTCCATGACGCTGTGCAGCCGCGCACCGTCGATGGCGCCGGCTAAGTTGCGGGCGTGCAGACGGCCGATGCGGCCGGCGCCGATCACTCCGAAAGAAAGTACGTCGTGTGCGCTCATGTTCAGAGACCGTACCTTTCACGCAGGAACTCAAGAGCCCGGGCAGATACCTTCGCCGCGTCGTAACGGGCGGGGTCCTGCTCGGCTTCGATGACGAACCAGCCGCCGTATGATTCCAGCGCTTTCATGACCGGGTCGAAATCGATCATCCCGGCGCCGGGCGTGCAGAAGATGTTGTTGCGCACCGCGGTCGCGAAGTCCCACGCTTCACTGCGGGCCTTCTCGAGGACGCTGTAGCGCACGTCCTTCAGGTGCACGTAATCGATGCGGTGTGCCCAGCGGGCCGCGACGGCACCGGGGTCCCCACCGCCGTACAGCACGTGCCCCGAGTCGAAGCAGTAGCCGGCCAGCTCCGGATCCAGGCCAGTGAACAGCCGGTCGATGTCATCCGCTGATTCGATGGCGGTACCGCCGTGCGGGTGTACGGTGACCCGCATCCCGAGCGTGCGGGCGTAACTGCCCACCTCGTGCAGCGCGTCGAACAGCAGGCTCCAGCCGGTGTCGCTCAGTGGCGTTACCTCCGCCGCCTGGCCGCGCCGGTCCCAGTGCTGGGAGCCGCCGCCTTCTGCCAGGGTCGCGAAGCGCGCCCCGGCCCGGTGGCAGAAGTCCACGTGCTCCCTGGCCAGCCGGATCTCCTCTTCGGCGAGACCGGGAACGGTGAAGTTCGTCCAGCGGTAGGCGGCCGCCAGCACCAGCCCGTGTGACGCGAGCGTCTCCTTGAGTTCAGCGGCGTCCTGCGGGAACCGGTAACTCATCTCCGTACCGTCGAAGCCGATGGCTGCGATCTCGCGCAGCACGTCCTCGCCGGCACGGTCAGCACCCCAGTCCCGCAGGTCATCGTTGACCCAGCCGATAGGCCCTACCCCGATCAGGTTGTCCCTCACAGATGCTCCCGTTTCCTGCTCACTGATTTCTCGTACTCACGCCGGGCCGCCTTGACGCTCTTCTGACCGCTCACCTCAGCGACCGGCACGTCCCACCAGCCGCTGAACGACGGCACCCGCTTCTCCGGGTCGGTCTCGACGACGATGACGCGGACACCGTCCAGCTCCCTGGCACCTTCCAACGCCGAGAGGAGCGCCTTGCGGCTGTCGACGTGGAACGAATGGGCACCGAGCGCCCGGGCATGCGCTGCCAGGTCCAGCTGCACGTACGGACCGTCGAGCTGGCCCGACTGCGGGTCACGGCTGCGCAGTTCGTTCAGGAACGACGGCGAGCCGACGGAGCGCTGCAGTCCGTGGATCGACTGGTAACCGTGGTTGTCGACGAGGATGATCGTGAAGCTCAGCCCCTCCGCCACGGCCGTGACGATCTCCGAGTTCATCATGAGGTAGGTGCCGTCGCCGACGAACACGACGACCTCGCGTTCCGGTTCGGCCATCTTCACACCGAGTCCGGCCGGGATCTCATAGCCCATGCAGGAGAAGCCGTACTCCAGGTGATACGCCTTCGGGTCCTCCGGGCGCCACAGCTTCAGCAGGTCGCCGGGCATGCTGCCGGCCGCGCAGATGACAGTCGCGTGCCCGCCGAAGTGGTCGTTGACCATGCCCATGACGGCAGACTGGGCGAGGCCGCCCTTGCCTTTCAGTTTCCGGAGCCCGTCGACGCTGGCGTCCCATTCCTTCTTCAGGTCGCGGACCTCACTGATGAAGGCACGGTCAGGTTTGCGTCTGCCTTTCAGCGCGGCAGCCAGCTGGCTGATGCCCGCCCTGGCGTCCGCGATCAGCGGCAGGGCCGTCAGTTTGTATGCGTCCAGCGCGGCCACGTTCAGGCCGATGAATCGCACGCCAGGTGCCTGGAACGCCGTGCGCGAGGCGGTGACGAAGTCACCCAGGCGGGTGCCGATGGCCAGCACCACGTCGGCGCTGGCAGCCAGTGCGTTGGCGGCACTGCCGCCGTTCGCTCCGACCGGCCCGGCGTTCAGCTCATGGTCCCAGCTGAGGGCGCCCTTGCCTGCCTGGCTTTCGACGACCGGGATGCCGAAGCTGCTGGCGAACTTTGCGAGTTCCTCTGTGGCTTCAGAGTAGATGACGCCACCACCGGCGACGATGAGCGGCCGTTTCGCGGCGGCAAGCAGCGCAGCAGCTTCAGCGAGTACCAGCTCCTCAGCCGGTGGTCTGCGTATGAGCCAGTCACGGTCGCGGAACAGTTGTTCCGGCCACTCCCAGGCTTCCGCCTGGACGTCTTCCGGCAGGCAGACGGTCACCGCACCGGTGTCGGCAGGATCGGTCAGTACCCGCATGGCTGCCAGCAGCGTCGCAGGCAGCTGGTCCGGACGCTCGATGCGGGCGTAAAAACGTGAGACCGGCCGGAACGCCTCGTTTACCGTCAGGTCGAACGAGCTGGGGTGCTCGAGCTGCTGCAGGACGGGATCAGGTGAACGGTTGGCGAAGTAGTCGCTGGGCAGGAGCAGCACGGGCAGTCGGTTCACGGTTGCACCGGCGGCTGCAGTGACCATGTTGAGTGAACCGGGGCCGATCGAGGCAGTGACCGCCTGCACCTGCAGCCTGTTGGTGTGTTTGGCGAACGCCACTGCAGTGTGAACCATGGCCTGCTCGTTCTGACCACGCCAGCTCGCCAGGCCGTATTCCGGCCCCAGTTCCTGCAGCGCCTGGCCGAGTCCCGCGACGTTGCCGTGGCCGAGGATGCCCCACACCCCCGGGACGAGCCGCTGTCGCCTGCCGTCACGCACCGAGTACTGTGCCGCCAGGAACCGGACGAGCGCCTGCGCCACCGTCAATCGGACGGTTGCCATAATGTCTGACCTCCATATGGTGGCGGGCCAGCGACTGCTGGTCCCGACCTGCTTCTTCACGGCCAAGCATAGCAAAGGGCAGCTTCTGTTCCCCGGCTGGGCACGGTAGGCTGACGCCAGCTTTACAGCTGTACGGGAGGCATGAGATGGAACACAGACAGATCGGTTCGCTGAGCGTTTCGGTGACCGGTATCGGCTGCAACAACTTCGGCCGGCGTCTCGACGCACAGGCGACAGAACAGGTAGTGAGTGCCGCGATCGACGCTGGCATCAACTTCTTCGACACCGCCGACATATACGGCGACGGTCTGAGCGAAGAGTACCTTGGCCGGGCACTCGGCAAACGGCGTGACCAGGTGATCATCGCCAGCAAGTTCGGCATGAAGATGAGCGACGGCCGGCACGGCGCCCGGCCCGAGTACATCCGCTCGGCCATCGAGGACAGCCTGCAGCGGCTGGGCATGGACTTCATCGACCTGTACTACCTGCACACGCCTGACGAGACCGTGCCGATCGCAGATACGCTAGGTTCACTGCAGGAACTCGTCGACCGCGGCCTGGTGCGCGAGATCGGCTGCTCGAACTTCTCGGTCGCCCAGCTGCAGGAAGCCCACGACACCGTCAGCGGTGACCAGGCCCGCTTCGAGTGCGTCCAGAACCACTACAGCCTCATGCACCGGGCCCCCGAACAGGACGGTGTTCTTGACTGGTGCGCCGAGAACGGCACCGCACTGATCCCGTTC
>CAYPKV010000101.1:0-7421 GCA_964411415.1 uncultured bacterium | reverse complement strand
ATGGCCTATGCCCGGGATGAGCTGGGCAAGCCACTCCACATAGTGCTGATACATGGGATGTCGCACGGCACGCCTGGCTCGCTGGAGTCGGTCGAGTCCATGCGTGGCGATGTGCTGACGCTCGCTGCGGCGCTTGGGGCCAGTGACGCTTCTACAGTGCGAGAGTTGGTTAACCGGAATGTCTGTGGCGTCCAGGTCTATCGTTATGACGCTGAGATCGACGGTGCTGTGGTGCATTTCCACGAGATCAACTACACCGCCTACCTCATGGGGATCGTCACGGACGAGCAGCTCAGAGGATGTGCCTGGCCCAGGAGCGATCTGAGTATCGGAAAGAACGAACTGTACCGTGAGGATCAGGTGCTGCTTAGGCATGCCGGCAGCTGGAGTGCCAGCATCAAGAATCAGGTGGTTACATGGGGACTGTCCGATGCAGCGGTGTACCTGCATGAGCTCACGCGTTTCGCGATTGTGCACTCGGTGGCCCAGGCGCTGGATGGCATCGGAACCGTTACTGCCAATGATCCGGTCGTATTCATCGCAAGGAGCTTGGGCAGCCGGGTCCTGTTTGATGCACTGATCGAACATTACTCCGCTGAGCCTGGCCTTGTTGGCGAACCACCGCAGCTCATCAACACGCATACGATCTACTTTCTGGCGAACCAGTTGCCTTTACTTGAGTTGGGGGCGCCGGTAGAGGATGAACTGGTCGACCTGGCGCTTTCCATGGAGGAATACATCATGTCCGCCATAGAGCAGGATCAAGCCGTCGGTATTCCGGATTCACAGTGTGATCCAACACCCCGCCTGTACTTTGTCGCCTTTTCGGATCCGAACGACTTCCTGACATTCCGAATCACACCGACAATCGACCGGCTGAATGAAAGGCGGTCCAGCAGCGAAGTCGAGTTCGTCCCTGTTGATGTTGTCGCCGGGAATACCGATACGCTGCTCGGATTGATTGGCCATCCTCTTACAGCTCACTCTGGGCATCTGACCAACAGCTCCGTGGTCGACCTGCTGGTTGGGCCACGATTGGAGGCAGGGGCATGCAGACCGTGAGAGTGCAATGCCAGGCCTGGCTGAGGTCGTGTCAATCTCGCAAGCCAAGACTAATCTGAGCCAGCTGGTCAAGCGGGCCAGCACTGATGGACCGTCTCGCTTTTGTCACCGCAGCCGGGCGCTGCTCAATTCGGGCTGCGAGATGCTGACTGCCCGCTGGCCTCAGCCGCCCACCAACTCCACCAGATACTCCCCATAGGCGTTCCCTCTGAACGCCTCGGCGAGCTTCTCCACCTGCCCCGCGTCGATCCAGCCGAGTCGCCAGGCTACCTCTTCGGGCACGGCGATCTTCTGGCCCTGGCGGGCTTCGATGGTCTCGACGAAGTTGGCGGCCTGCAGGAGGCTTTCGGGCGTGCCGGTGTCCAGCCAGGCCATGCCGCGGCCCAGAATCTCGACGTTCAGGAGGCCGTGTTTCAGGTACTCGCGGTTCAGGTCGGTGATCTCGAGCTCACCGCGGGCTGAAGGCCTCAGTTTGCGGACGAACTCGAGGGCGCGGCCATCATAGAAGTAGAGGCCGGTTACGGCGAACTTCGATTTGGGTGCGGTCGGCTTCTCTTCGATTGCGATGGCGCGGCCGCGTTTGTCGAACTCGATGACGCCGTAGCGTTCGGGGTCTTTGACGGTGTAGCCGAACACGGTGGCGCCTTTGACGTCCTCGTTGACGCGCTGCAGGATGGCGGACAGGCCGCGGCCGTAGTAGATGTTGTCGCCCAGCACGAGTGCGACTGGTTCGCCGGCGATGAACTCTTCAGCGATCAGCAGCGCCTGGGCGATGCCGCCGGGGCGGGGCTGCTCCATATACGTGAAGGTCATGCCCCACTGGCTGCCGTCACCCAGGAGTGCCTGGAAGGCGGGCAGGTCGCGCGGGGTGCTGATGATCATGATCTCGCGGATGCCGGCGAGCATCAGGACGGTCAGCGGGTAGTAGACGAGCGGTTTGTCATACACCGGCAGCAGCTGCTTGCTGACCACGCTCGTCGCGGGCCACAGCCGGCTGCCGGTGCCGCCCGCCAGGATAATGCCTCTTCTGCTCATGACGCTTCTCCCATACCGCCGTCCACACTACTCCACCCGGCCAGCAGTTTCTGCCAGCGCTCGGTGTTGAGCGATATGTCCTCCGGCAGTTCCACCTGGGCACTGGCGCGGCTGGCGGCCCGGACGTCGGGCCGGCGCTCACGGGCCAGTTCCAGGGCGCTGCGCCTTGGCCCGGCGATGTGGAGCGTGTCGAAGGGGATGTCGGCGGCGCGCGTGATGGCCGTCGCTATCTGCGGGGCGATGCGGTCGACGTAGTCCTGACTGGTGTACAGGTCGCTGAACGCCACCGGGTGTGGCCACTGGCGCGCCCGGAAACTGGTGCGGATGATGAGCAGCCGCTCAGTTGGCAGTGCGGCACGGGCGGCTTCCTCGGCTGCCAGTTTGGTCAGCGCGTAGTAGTTGCGGACCGGACCGGGCGTGTCGTCCTCACGGTAGTCGCCACGGTCACCCCAGAACACGTAATCGGTCGAGATCAGCACGAAGCGGGCGCCCAGCCGGGCGGCCAGCTGAGCCAGGCGGCGGGTGGCGACCACGTTCAGCTCCCAGGCTGCCTCGCGCTCGGTCTCGGCCTGCAGGACGTCCGTCCAGGCAGCGGCGTGCACGATGAGGCCGGGGCGAAGCGCCTCGACACAGCCGAGCGGGCCGGTGACATCCAGTTCCGCGCGGGTCGGCGCCGTCAGCTCAGGCAGGAGGGCGCGCAGTTCGCTGCCCAGCCGGCCGCTGCCACCTGTCAGCAGTACGGGCCTCACAGCGCCTCGGCCCAGCCGGGTGCCTCGCGGTCGCGGGGTGAGAGGAGGGGCGGGCGGATCGGCCACTTTATGTCAAGTGCGTCCCAGGCCAGGCTGCGTTCGGCCGAGGCGTCGTACTCGCTGTCGACCTTGTAAGTGACCAGGGCGTCCTCGCTCAGCACCTGGAAGCCGTGGGCGCAGCCACGAGGTACGAACAGCAGCTGGGCAGTTTCTGCGTCCAGTTCAACACCGAGCCACTTGCCGAACTCAGGCGAGTCACGGCGCAGGTCGACCACCACGTCGTAGATGCGGCCGCTGACGACCTGCACCAGCTTCGCCTGCTCCCGGCCCGGTGCGTGGAAGTGCAGGCCACGCAGCACGCCACGCCGTGAGTACGAGCGGTTGTCCTGCACGAACTCGGCGCTGATGCCAGCTTCCTTCAGCTGGCTGCGGCGGTACGACTCCATGAACCAGCCGCGTTCGTCACGGTGGATGGCCGGGGTCAGGAGCTTGACCCCCGGGATGGACAGGTCTGAACTGGTGAACGGCACGGAGACAGTTTAGGCCGGCAGGAGCGGGTCTGCCAGCGTCTCGCCGAACACCGCTTCGTCGAAGCGGCCGCGGCGGAACATCTGCTGGATGGTGCGGGCGGTGCGGCGGGTGGCAGGGCGCAGGCCGAACACGGCGGTGAGTGTCGCCCAGCCCCACACGGCGTAACGCTGCACTGCGGCGCGCCACGCGGGAGCGTAGCGGCGGCTGACGACCATGCTGCCGCGCAGGCCCTCGATCAGGAACGCGGGATTACCTGGTGTGCTGGCACCGCCCAGGTGTACGGCTTTCGAGTCCACCAGCACGGACCGGTAACCGTGCCGGGCCAGGCGCAGGCACCAGTCGGTTTCCTCGTTGGTGAACCGCTGCGAGTCGTCGAGCGGCCCGGCGGCCTGCACTGCCGCCATGCGGACCACCTGCAGGCAGCCGGACAGCCACGGCACGGTCATGAAGCCGACGCTGCGGCCGCCGTTACGCCGACCGGCCCGCCTCCAGCCCCGCGACACCCGCCACTGCCACCAGCGGTAGGGGAGACCCTGGTCCTGCCAGGCGCCGGTCGCGCCGATGGCGAGCGGACCGGTCATGCCGATCCTGGCGTCGCCGTCCAGGACAGCGAGCAGGTCAGCCACAGTGGAACGTTCCACGAACACGTCAGCGTTCAGATGCGCGAAGAACGGGGTGCGGCACTCGGCCAGGGCGGTGTTTACCGCGCGGGCGAACGAGTGGTTGGCCACCCGGATCAGCTCCGTGCCGGGGAACGACCAGCGTGCCGGCAGCGGCGCGGCGTCACCTGCGTCGACGACCAGCACGCGAGCGCCGGGCACGGACGGAACCAGCCGGTGCAGGCAGCGGTCCAGCAGCTCGGGCGTCTGGTAATGGATCACCGCCACGGTCAGGTCGGTGAAGGACATGTTCTGTTTAAGCGCTGGCTGCCGGGCGGACCGCTGCGGGTTCGGGCGCCGGCATGACTGCGGCGCGCAGGAACACGAACACGGTTGCCAGCAGGCCACCGACGACCGCGGCGATCAGGGTGATCATGAGGCGGCCACCGGAGCTGGGCTCCTGCGGTGCTGCTGCCGGGTCGAGCATCTGGACGTTGGTGTCCAGCATCTCGTTCACGTAACGCAGGGTCGGCTCCAGGTCGAGCGAGTTGGTGTACAGCGTCTCAGCGATGCGCAGCTGGCGCTCCAGTTCGGTGCGTTCCTGAGCGAGCGTGGCGATGGCTATACGACGCTCCGCGGCCGAGGCTGCGTAGTCAGCCAGCTGTTCTTCAGTGGTCGTGCGCTGGGCTTCCAGGGCGGCAGCGGCACCGGTCAGCGACTGAAGCTCCAGGCCGAGCAGCAGGCGGACCAGCTGGGTGTCGGTGCCGCCGGTCTGCATGAAGGCACGCAGCTCGTTGGCAGCGCCGGGCGACAGCAGTGCACGGCTCTCCAGCAGTGCCAGCACGGAACCGGCATCGGTGTCGAGCTCCTGGCCGACCTCTCCAGCGGCTGAGAGCACTTCGGTCAGGGCGGCCTGGCGGGCCAGGTTGGCGGCCAGGTCGCGCTGGATGCTGTCCAGGCGCTCGGAAGCCCCGGCGTTGCGGGCCGTGAACGAGTTCAGTTCAGCTTCGAGCAGCGCGGTGTCGTCCCGGTCGCGCAGTTCACGCCACTGGTCCTCGAGCGTGCGCAGCCCGTCGCCAAGCTCGCTGACGGTCTGCTCGTTGTTGATGATGATCGGCTCCAGGATGGCACGCATGGTGCCGGTTACGGCCTGGATGGTGTTAGCGGCCCAGATGTTGGCCAGCTCGGCAGCGGCCTCGCCACTTTCGGCAGTAGCGGTGTGACGCACGATGATCTGCCCACTGGTGCTGGCAGCGGTGCCGGCCAGGTTGGACACGGTCAGGCGCTCACGGAAGCGGTCGTACTCGTCAAGCGGGACACCGGCCTCGCGCATCGTGCGGTTCAGCACGGGCTCGGTGAAGGCCAGCGAGGAGTAGGTCAGGTAATCGACGTTGGTGCGGTCGATGATGGTTGAGCCGGCCCCGTCGATGCGGCGCTCCGGCGTGGGCGTGACCAGTACGGTTGCTTCAGCCTCGAACACGTCTGGCCGCAGCGATGCGAACAGGAACGCTCCCGCACCGGCGATCAGTGCCACCAGGACTATGAGCCAGAACCCCTGCCTGAAGATCAGGTAGAGGTCGCGCAGCGAAACTTCATCGTTGTACTCGTTCACGTTAAGGTTGCCCCCGTCGGACCTACTGCTTGCGAGCGCGGATCATGCCGTCCTTGACCAGCGCCTCGAGGCCGCTCTGGATTGTACCTAATTCGACCTGAAGCCGGGCTGACACTTCCTCGGCGCTCAGGCCTTTCTGCAGCAGCTCGAGCAGTTTGCGGCCACCGTCGCCGTAGCGGTTGTCGAACTCCATCGCCAGGGCGGTCATCGGGATGAGCGCGTCACGGCCGCGCAGGGTCAGGTCGAAGCGGCGGTCCTCCCAGCCGGGTGTGCCGCTCGGCAGGCGCAGGTCAGGCAGGTCGTCGCCCTGTGGCTGGGCGTACCGGACGCCGGGCACGAGCGCCGGCGCACGCACCTGCAGGTACGGTTTGCCGCTCAGGAAGAACACGTAGCCGCTGTCGCTGGAGGTTATGCCGGAGTAATCGGTCAGCGTGTCGCTGCCGGCCCGGCTGTCGAGTGCCATGCCTGCGAGGCTGAGGGCGGTCACCCGGTCGAGCTGCTGCAGCTGCAGTGGCGCCAGGCCGGCCTGCAGACTGTGGCGCTGCAGCGCCCGCAGGGCGTCGACCCGGTGCCAGATGTAACCGTCACGCTCGAACGCGGCAGCACGGACGAAGCCGTCGCTGAACACGGCGATGCCGTGCTCGGACTCGTGGTCCAGGACGAGCGCGCCGTTGAACGCCTGGGCGCGCAGCAGTTCCAGCAGGGCCGCCAAGTCGGTTGCCGAGTTGAGCACCGGTGCTGAGGTACCCAGGCCGGGCAGCGCGCGCAGTACGCCGATGCCGGCTTTGACGATTGAACCGTCGATCCACGGCAGCTGGTTGCGGTCGTGTTCCAGCCAGGTGAAAGCGTCGACGGTGCCGGTGAGCGG
This sequence comes from uncultured bacterium, assembly GCA_964411415.1. GTDB lineage: Bacteria > Deinococcota > Deinococci > Deinococcales > Trueperaceae > CALDPK01. Next base: position 965 of record CAYPKV010000101.1, on the reverse strand, counting down.
GCCGAAGTTCACGACCTCACGCTGCAGCCGGACCTTGCCGTCCTCGATCAGGCAGTACAGGCTCTGGTTGCCACGGGCCAGCACGAGGGTGCCGTCAGGGCCAGCCTCGCTGAAGAAGCGGATGAGCTCAGCGGCAGTGTCGGAACTTTGTCCGGCCAGCCTCATCCTCGCTCCCTGAGTATGCGTTCCAGCAGCTGGCGGTCTTCCGGGAAGGTCAGCTGCCGCAGCGCTTCGTCGGGGTCGAAGAAGCCGCCGTCAGGGAAGATCGCCTCCCGCTGGCTGAAGCTCGCCTCGCTCACTTGGCCGATGAACCAGGTGATCAGGCGGTCCTCACCGCGGGCGTTCACGTAGCTGGTGGTGAAACTGGTGTCGGGGTCCGGGATCGTGGCGCGGATGCCGGATTCTTCCTCGATCTCCCGCAGCGCAGTGGTCAGGGCGTCCTCGCCCTCGTCGATGTGCCCCTTCGGGAACACCCACACGCCGTCGCGGTGCCCGAGCAGCAGCACTCGTCCTTCATCGTCGAAAACTACACCGCCTGCTCCAGCAACTGTCATGCGCGAATGCTACCAGATTGCGTGAAAACGTGGTTCCGGCGCGTCATCTGACCGAGCTCATCCCGCCGCCGTTCATGAACGCCATGACGCCGTTGTAGATGCCGCGGGCCAGGGTGTCCTGGTACGACGGGGTGGTCAGCTGCGGTCCCTCGCCGGGGTTGCTGACGAAGCCGAGCTCGACCAGGATGGAGGGCGTACGTGCGTTGCGGATGACGTAGAACGGCCCCGGTTTCACACCGCGGTCGCGGGCGCCGGTAGCCTGGACCATGCCGTTCTGCACAGCCTGCGCCAGCCGTTCACTGTAGTTCAGCTGCGTCTCCCGCAGGATCATCGCCACCGGGTCTGAGGCTATGGCCAGTGCCTCGTCGGTCAGGGCGGTGCCGCCGTTCTCCATGATGGCGCGCTCTAAGT
>CAYPKV010000100.1:0-7505 GCA_964411415.1 uncultured bacterium | reverse complement strand
AGAGCTACGCGCTCTTCCCGCACATGAACGTGTTCGAGAACGTCGCCTATGGCCTGCGGGTCGCCCGCAAGTCGCGCGAGGACATCCGGGAGGGAGTGGAAACGGCCCTGAAGATGGTCGGCCTGGAGCAGCTCATCGACCGGCAGGTCAACGCCCTCTCGGGTGGCCAGCAGCAGCGCGTGGCGCTCGCCCGCGCCCTGGCGATCCGGCCGCGGGTGCTGCTGTTCGACGAACCACTCTCCAACCTGGACGCCAAACTGCGCCGCCGGGTCCGTGAGGAGATCCGCGAACTGCAGCAGGAGCTCGGCATCACGACCGTCTACGTCACCCACGACCAGGAAGAAGCCCTCGCCATCAGTGACCGGATCGTCGTCATGAACCGAGGCGTTATCGAACAGGTCGGTCAGCCCATCGACCTTTACACCCGCCCGGAGAGCCGTTTCGTCGCCGACTTCATCGGCTCGGCCAACTTCCTTAAGGGCCGTTTCGACGGTGCGAACGTGCAGCTTGGCTCGTTCAGCTTCCCGCACAGCCAGGAGCTGCCTGCCGGTGAATACGAGCTCGTCGTGCGGCCGGAGGCGGTCGGGTTCGCAGACAGCGGCCTGGCGGCCACCATCCGCAGCAACGCCTACCTGGGACCGGTCAACGAGTACCTGTTCGACACGGAGTTCGGCGAGATCTTCGCCACGATGAGCGGGGAAGGCCAGACCGGTTACCGGCGCGGGGACCGGGTGTTCCTGAGCTTCCGCAGTGCCGGCGTGTTCCTGCTGCCCGGGTGAGCATGCTGCTGGGACAGGTCGCACAGCCGACCGCTGAAGAGCTCGTCAGCTTCCTGCAGGACAGCCTCGGTGACGAGGACTGCGTGATCATGGTGGCGGGCGAGCTCGAGGTGCTCTACTCAGGCCGCGCAGCCAGCACCGCCGATGCCGGTGATTTCCTGCTGATTCTCAAACCCGACGGCAGCCTGCAGATACACGGGCAGCGCGGTGTCAAACCGGTCAACTGGCAGCCGAAGACGGATTCGCTTGAGGTGTTCGTCGAGGACGGCAGTGCCGTGCTGCTGTCCGAACGCCGCAGCCCCGCTGAGTTCGTGCGGGTGGCGTTCCTGGAGCCGCAGATCGCCCAGGCGCTGCGGTTGCGCGAGCTGACCGGTTTCATCCTCATGGGATCAGAAGCTGAGATGCAGCGGGCACTGGCCCGTGACCCGTCAGTGATCGAGCCCGGCCTGACCCTGGTCGACCTTGAGGTGCCCACCGGCGTCGGTGGCATCGACCTGTTCGCCCGCGACAGCAGTGGCCAGCTTGTCATCGTCGAACTGAAGCGCGGCAAAGCGAGTCAGGAGGCCGTGCATCAGCTGAGCCGTTACGTGGCTCAGGTTACTGCTCAGGTGGGCACACCGGTGCGGGGCATCCTCGCAGCACCGGCAATAAGCACCCCGGCCTTGAAGCAGCTGGAGGCGCTGAAGCTGGAGTTCCGCGAGGTGTCAGCGCTGCCCGGGCTTGACGATGACGGGCCGGAGCAGCCGCCGCTGTTCGGCTGAACCGGCACAAACTGGCAGCATAGTAGACTGCATACGTGGAGATGCAGGCTCTGGACCGTGGTGCGAGGATGATGCGCCGCATCCTCATCCTGCTCGGCGTAGTCGGCACGCTGCAGGTCGCCTTCATGCTGGTTGTGGAGCTGCGGCGCGGTTACGAGGCCCGGCGGGCCATTGCCGGCCTCGAACAGGACGTGGCAGAGCTGGAAGCCGAAGCCGCCCGCCTCAACGCGATCATCGAGAACGGCGACTCCGACCATTACCGTGAACAGCTGGCCCGGCGTCAGGGTTTCATAATGCCTGACGAGACCCGGGTCGTCATAATCGGGATCCCTTAAGAAGCTTCTTTCACAGCAGGGGCCGCATGTCCTCTGACAGCGACCAGCCGACTCCGGCCGGGGTGCGCTCCAGCTGCTCCTGCAGCTGCTCAGCCACCCAGGGCAGGACACTCGCCAGTTCGTCCTCCTGGCCGGCCCAGGTGCGTGCCAGCACGGTGAACTGGTAGACGACCTGACTGCTGGAGGGCGTACCGTCTTCGAAGAAGGCGAACGGCGCCCGCTCCAGCGGGTCCCACAGCACGTGCACATCACCGGGCAGCTCGCTGCTGAGCCAGTCCGCAAAGTCGATGCCCAGCTCAACGGGATGCCACAGGTAGCCCTGCAGCAGCCTGATGGCGACCCGGTTGGGGTTGTCAGCCTCCGGCTCCATGGCGGAACCGCTCAGGCCACCGGCTCCGGCAGCGGCAGGGCCGGCAGCAGCTCCCGCCACTGCCTCTCGAAATGCTCCATGCTGTCGAGCAGGATGCCCTTGAAACCGAACGCGCGGGCAGCCGCAATGTTGTCGGCGTTGTCATCGATGAAGACCGTTTCGTGCGGCTCCAGGCCCATCGCGGCCTGCAGTGCTGCGTAGGCGGCAACGTCGGGTTTGCGCACGCCGATCTCGTTGGAGAACACGAACCGTTCGATGCGTTCCATACGCCGGTCGTTGCGGACCCGGTCACAAAGTGCCGGGACGTTGTTCGACAGCATGCAGACCGTGTACTCAGCCGGTATGGCGGCCAGGATGTCGAACATGACGGTGCGTTCGATACCGCTGTTGAGGAAGGTGCTGGCGAGCAGTTCTTCATCGGCGCGGCTGCCGGTCTGTTCCACGAACCGGTCCACGAAACCACCGAGGTCGAAGGCGCCGACCTCGAAGTCGGCCATGAGCGGGAAGTACACCTGGTGTACGAGCTCGCGCTCCACGCCGGCGATATCCGCCAGTTTCTCCACTGCGTCTGAATCGAAAGTACCTTCGGTGAATATGCCGCCCCAGTCGAAGGCGATTCCGCGGATCATGACTTTACCTCGCTGACTGCCGCATCAGTATTGCGGCGCACCGGCTTGCCCTCGAAGGTACGGCCGGTTTCCTCGTAGTACCAGCGGGTGAAGATGACGATGAAAGGAAGACCGAATCCCAGCATGCTGGACACGTTCATGAAGGCGCCGGCGAGCTGCTGGTCCTGCTCCTGGGTCTGCAGGAACCAGGGTGGAGCCATGTCGTAGGTGGGGTAGAGGTTGTGATAGGAGAACGTGATCGCTGCGAACACTGCCATCTGGGCGATGGGCAGCAGGAACAGGTACACCAGCTGGGGCAGACGGCCGATGGCCGGCAGTTCCGGAACGCGGCTCATGATCGGCCACCAGACGATCAGCGACACCGTCAGGAACACGATGTGTTCGATGTGGTGCAGGGCGCTGTTCTGCAGCGCCCCGTCGTAGATGACGGGGATGTGCCAGATCGAGTAGCCGATGCTGAAGATGAAGAACGCCGGGATGGGCTGAACGAGTGCCCTGAACGTGCGGAATACGCGTGGGTTCGCTACCACGAGTTTCTGTACGAGCCACACGGGTGTTCCGGCCAGGAACAGTGGTGCTACTGCATAGGAGACCACGTTGTGCTGGATCATGTGGGCGAAGAGCGAGTACCGCTCCGCCAGGTCGTGCAGCGGTGAGCCCTCTGCCAGGTAGAACAGGACGACTGCGCTGTAGAAGAACACCGCGTTGCGAACCGGGAACGGTTCGTCCGGTGCCAGGCGGCTGCGCAGCGGCCCGACGAGCAGGGTATAGATCAGGGCAAGCGAGAAGATGCCCCCGATGAGTACGGGGTCCGTCTGCCAGCCGATGTAGAGATGGTCCACAGAACAATGATAGACCGGGAGTTGCCTCCCGGTCTATGACGTGCTTTTCAATCTGTGCCGGCTGCAGCATGCTGCAGCCGGTTCTCAGGACTCAGTCGAGGCCGAGTGCCTGGCGTTCGGCGTAAACATCCGCCGTGCTCAGGTTCAGGCCACGCTGGGCAGCGATCTCGTCAGCAGTCATCGGCTCGAAGCCGGCGACGCTGTCCTCGTTGCCCCAGGCGGTCACGATGTGGTTGTAGACGTTGGCGAGAGCGTCGTCACCCAGGTTGGCCCAGGCAGGCATGGCGCTGCTGTAGCTGATACCGTCCACGGTGATCTGGCCGGTGAGGCCGTACAGCAGGACGTGGATCAGGTACTCGCGGCCGCCGTCGGCGTTGTAAACGTCGTTGGCGTGGCCGGCGAGCGGCGGGAACACCTGCGGGATGCCAGCTCCGGTCGCGTTGTGGCAGCTGGAGCAGCTGGCCATGTAGGCAGCCTCAGCGGCACCGCGGTCGAAGTCAGCACCGGCTGCGGCAACAGCGGCCGGCTCTTCAGCGGCTTCCGTGGCCTCAGCGGCGTCTTCTTCCTCTTCAGCGGGTGCGGCCGGAGCTGCGCTGGGATCAGGGCGGCTGGCGAGCACCTGCTCGGCGGTGAGGGTCAGGCCGCGCTCAGCGGACACTTCCTCAGCGGTGTAGGGTTCGAAACCGTCAAGGGCGGCTTCGTTGTCCCACGCGTGGGTGACGTAGTTGAGGACGTCCGCTATCTCGTCGTCGTCCAGCTGCGTCCAGCCGGGCATGGAGCCTTCGTAGGTCACGCCCTGCACCTCGAGCTCACCCGCGACACCGTACATGACGGCGTGCAGCAGGTACTCGCGGCCACCTTCGGCGTTGTAGAGCTCAGCAGCGTTGCCGGCGAGCGGCGGGAACACCATGGGGATGCCCTGGCCGGTCGCCTGGTGGCAGGCGAAGCAGTGCGACTGGAATACAACTTCACCAGCTGCCAGGTCGATGCCACCGGCAGCGACAGGTGCGGCTTCAGTGGCTTCTTCGGCTGCGACAGCCTCTTCGGCGGGCTCTTCTGCCTCTGCCTCAGCTTCCGCTGCGGGCTCGGCGGCCTCCGGAGCTGCTTCTTCGACCGGGGCGGCACTGGCCTCACCAAGGACGAGGCTTACGCGCTCGGCGTGTACGTCGGTGGGGTTCAGGCCCGCTCCGCGCACGCCGGCGATCTCGTCGGCAGTGAACGGCTCGAAGTCAGCCAGGAAGGCGTCGTTGCCCCAGGCGTTGGTGATGTGGTTGAGGGTACCGGCGAGGGTGGCGTCGTCGAGGAAGTTCCACGCGGGCATGGCGCCGTTGTAGGTGGTGCCGTCGACTTCGATCGCACCCTGAACACCGAACACGACAGCGTGCATGAGGTACTCACGGCCGCCGTCAGCGTTATGAAGCACTGCGGCGTGGCCACCGGCCATGGGCGGGAAGGCACCGGGAAGTCCGGTACCTGATGCCTGGTGGCAGGAAGCGCAGTTGGCGACGTAAGCCGCTTCTGCTGCAGCAGTATCGAAGGCGGCTACGGCGACCTGTACGGTGCCTTCCTCGCCTACAGCGAAGGTGTCCTGGTCATCTGCGAGCGGTGCGGTGACGGGCTGGCTCTGGTCCACCGGTGGGGGAGAGCCGACTGTCTGCACTTCTTCAGTTGCCTCAGGCGTCTTGTTGGTGAACGTGTAGTTCGAGACGCTCGTGACGGTGAAGAGGAAGGCGAGGCCGATGAAGGTGCCCATCGCCATGATCATTCCGCTCGTGAAGAACCCTGAATAGATCTTGTCGTCGCCCTTCAGGTGCATGAAGAACATGACGACCAGCAGGAATTTGACGACAGACAGGAGGATCAGCCAGAACATGACCGCGTTGCGGGTCAGCCAGGCGATCTCGTACTCGACGATTGCGAACTCGATGTAGGTGATGACCGCGAGGATGAGCGCGATGATCACGTACGTGGCGACGGAGCCGTTGTTGTCCCTGTTCATGGTCTACAGGCTCCTAAACGAAGTCCACCAGGTAGACGACGGTGAAGATGACGATCCAGACGATGTCGACGAAGTGCCAGTACAGACCGGCGACTTCGGTGTAGACAGCGTCCCTGGACGAGTACGGGCGGATGTAGGAGGAGATGACGAGGCCGATCAGCCAGAGCACACCGATGGCAACGTGGATGCCGTGCGTGCCTGTCAGCATGTAGAAGCTGGTGCCGAAGAGGTTGGTCTTCTGGTAGAGGCCCATCTCCATGAAGTGCGAGAACTCGTAAACCTGGAAGCCCAGGAAGATCGTTCCGAACACGATGACGCCCAGCATCCACAGCCGGTACTTCGTCATGTCGTTCTTCCTTATCGCGTCCAGCGCCAGCACCATGAGGAACGAGCTCATGAGCAGTACGAAAGTGCTGATGGTGGTCAGCGGGATGTCGAACAGATCGAGCGGGTAAGGCCCGACGAGGCTGCGGCCCTTGTAGACAAGGTAGCTGCCGATCATGGCGCCGAACATCATGCAGTCCGAGGCCAGGAACACCCACATCAGCAGTTTGATGTCGGGCAGGTTGCTGCTGCGGTGGTACTTCGGGTCCACCATCGGGTTAACTGCGTCTGCTTGTGCCATCAGTGGCTGCCTCCGTCAATCGACAGTTCACCGGTCTTGCGGTTCACCTTGTAATGCTCGCCGCCGACGCCTTCGAATGCCCAGATGAAGGTGAACATGATCACGAGGCCGAGGGCGAACAGCTGTACGAACACGTTCTGGTAGAGGACACCGTAGCCGCCGAACACGATGCTGAGCGACAGCAGGAACGGAGTCCAGGAGGAACCAGGCATGTGGAAGTACTCGTACTCGTCGCCACTGACTTCTTCTTCGGTCAGTTCGGTGGGGCTGGAGTGGCCGCCTTCGTACAGTTCAGGGTGCTTCTGGACCCAGAGCGGGTCGCGGTCGATGATCTTAGGGGTCAGGGTGAAGTTGTGTGCGGGAGGCGGTGAGCTGGTCGCCCATTCAAGGGTACGGCCGTCCCAGGGGTCAGCCGGGGCCTTCTCACCGCGGAAGAGCGAGTAGATCAGGTTCCAGAGCAGCAGGACCAGGCCGACGGCCATGATTGCAGCACCGATGCTCGACGCCAGGTTCCAGCCGTCGAGGCCGATACCGCCTTCGAAGGTCTGGATGCGGCGGGGCATGCCGACGAGACCGGCGAAGTGCTGCGGGAAGAAGATCAGGTGGAAGCCGGGCACGAGGAACCAGAAGGTCCACTTGCCGAGGCGTTCGGACATCATGCGGCCGCTCATCTTCGGCAGCCAGTAGTGGGCTGCACCGATGAAGGTGAGCAGGGCACCGCCACCCATCACGTAGTGGAAGTGGGCGACGACGAAGTAGGTGTCGTGCACCTGCTGGTCGAACGGTGAGATGGCGACCATGATGCCGGTGATGCCACCCAGGAGGAAGGTGACGATGAAGGCGATCGAGTAGAGCATCGCCGCGGTGAAGCGCACCTGACCGCCCCAGATGGTGGCGATCCAGTTGAAGATCTTGATGCCTGTCGGGATGCCGATGATGAACGACGTCACCGAGAACACCGAGTTGGCGACGGGGCCGAGGCCGGTCGTGAACATGTGGTGGCTCCACACGGCGAAGCCCATGAAGCCGATGAAGATGCCCGAGAGGACCATCACCGGGTAGCCGAACAGCGGCTTGCGGGAGAAGGTCGGGATCATCTCGCTGATCACACCGAAGGCCGGCAGGATGATGATGTAGACCTCCGGGTGACCGAAGATCCAGAACA
>CAYPKV010000099.1:0-7725 GCA_964411415.1 uncultured bacterium | reverse complement strand
AGCGTAGCCGGCCTCGGCCAGGAGCTCGCGGGCGCGCTCGGGGTCGTAGGCGTAGGTGTCGCTGAGGTCGACGTAGTAAGGCTCGGCGGGGCTCATGTGGCTGCCGAGGATGGTGCCGAGGCCGAAGAAGGCACCGTTGACGATGGCTTCCTTGTCGATGGCGTGGGTGATGGCCTGACGCACGAGCGGGTTGCTGAACGGCTCGCGGGTGTTGTTCATGGCCATGGTGATCTCGGTGGTGGCGGTGCCTTCGGTGCCGCGCAGGTCAGGGTTGGCCTGCAGCTGGATGAACTGCTCAGGCTGCAGGGCGACGCCGATCAGGTCGATGTCACCGGACTGCAGGGCGGCGAAGCGGCTGTTCGGATCGCTCATGATGCGGAAGACAGCCGAATCGAGGTAGGGCAGGCCTTCCTGCCAGTAGTCAGCGAAGCGCTCGAGGCGGACCTCGGCACCTTCGATGTACTCAGCGAACACGAACGGGCCGGTGCCGACCGGGTGAGCGGCCTGACTGTCGGTCAGTGCTTCGGGGTAGATGACCGAGTCGGGGCGGGCCAGGTCGAACAGCAGGCTGGCACGGGGCTGCGACAGGGTGAACGTGACGCTGTGGGTGTCCTCATCGGCGCTCACGCCGGTGATGGCTGCGTAGTAGGCGTTGTTGGTGTGACCGGACTCGGGGTCGCGGGCGCGCTCGAAGCGGGCGACGATGTCGGACAGCTGCAGGTCGGAGCCGTCGTGGAACTTAACGCCTTCACGGATGGTGAAGGTCCATTCCAGCAGGTCTTCCGAGGTGGACCAGTCGGTGGCGAGGGCCGGAACGATGGCACCGGTGCGGTCGAAGATGACCAGGCCTTCGTATACGTTGCCGTAGACGACGCGCGGGATCTCCTGGGAGGTGCTGACGCTGGGGTCCCAGCCGGGAGGGGCCGCCGTGATGGCAACCACGACTTCGCCACCGTACTGGGGAGCGGGCTCCTGGGCCAGGGCTGCAGACGCCACGAGTGAAAGGGCGAGGGCTGGTTTAAGCAGATTTCGCATGCAATACCTCCGGATCGTTATGACCCCCCTGGAGACCCGAGCCGAGTCCGAAAATCAGGTAACCAGGTTGATTGCAGCACAATATAACGGCCTGAGCAGCCAGGTCGAGGCCGTCCCGCGACAGCAGCGTAGAAATGATGTACAAACCGGCCGCCGCTGTTCAGGCGCCCCACACCTGTTCGAACACCCGCAGGAAGTTCCCGCCGAAGATGCCGCTTATGTCGGCATCGCTGTAGCCACGCTCTGCCAGCAGCCGCTGCAGGTCAGGCAGCTGTCCGTAGTTGTCGAAGCCTTCAGCGAACCGTTCAGGTGCCCGCTGGTACACAGGCATGAACTCGTCATACCGGCCGCGTGCGTCAAGCGGGTAGCGCGCCGCGCCCCAGATGTCCAGGTCATGTGGCGGGTAGGAGCCGAGGCTGAAATCGGTGCCGATGCCGATGTTGTCGGTGCTGCCCAGCAGGTCGGCCAGGTAGTCGATGTGATCCAGGAAGTCGTGGACCGTCGGCCGGCTGGTCATCCCGTCCCGGAATATGAGCGGTCCCCAGTTGACGGTTCCGATCACGCCGCCGCGGGCTGCACAGGCCCGGATCTGCTCGTCATCAGCGTTGCGCGGATTGTCGGTCAGGCCGCGTGGATTGGCGTGGCTGAACACGATCGGCCTGCTGCTGTGGTCGATCATCTGCAGGCTCGTCAGCCTGTTCACGTGTGACGCGTCGAGGACCAGGCCCAGGCGGTCACACTCCTCGACGAAGCGCCGGCCGAACGAGGTCAGGCCCTGACCGGTACCGTCGAGCGCCCCGCCGCCGTTCATGTTGTCGCGGTTGTAGGCGGGGATGATCATGCGCAGCCCCAGCCGCCACATCGCTTCGAGCCTGTGCAGTCTGCCGCCCACGAACTCACCGTCCTGGGAGGCCAGCAGGAAAGCAGCCTTACCTTCTGCCTTCGCGGTCCGGATGTCCGCAGCAGTCAGCGGGATGCGGATGTTGTCGTGCTGCCTGGCGAGCGCGTGCCAGTACATGATCTCTTCGACCGCCTGACTGAAGTCGCTGCCCGGCATGGTCGCCGTGACCGCGTAGCAGGTGGCGCCGTGCCGGTGAGCGGTGGCGAAGTCCGCGTCAGGCCACACCTGGACGCACCCATCGATCATGAGCGGCAGGCCGGGATCTTCATAAGCGGGATGAAAGCCGCGGTTCGGACGGTTATCTGCCGGCTCGCTGTAATCGATCATCTCTAGTAACCCAGTTCCGGCTGGCGCATGGTGTTGATGGGAGCTTCGCCAGCCAGGAACCGCTCCAGGTTGCTGCAGAACTCTTCGAACAGCCGCAGGTGGTTGTTCTCGGCGCGGAAGGAACTGTGCGGGGTCAGCACGGCGTTCTTCGCGCCCCACAGGGGGTGGTCTTCAGGAAGTGGCTCAACTTCGAACACGTCGATGACGGCGCCGGCTATCCACTCTTCGTTGAGTGCCGTCACCAGGTCTTCCTCCCGGGTGAGGGCGCCGCGGCCGATGTTGATAAGGTACGCGTCTTTCTTCATCAGGCGCAGCTCACGCTCAGTGATCATGTAGCGGGTCTCGTCGGTCAGCGGCATGGCCAGCACCACCCAGTCCGATTCGGCCAGCACCTGGTCCAGCGCGTCCGTGCCGAGCACCTGGTCGAAGTGCTCCATCGGCTCGGGCGTGCGGCGGATGCCGGTCACCTTGGCACCCAGGGCACGGGCGCGCCAGGCGATCTCGCCGCCGATGGCTCCGGCACCGATGATACCGACCGTGCTGCCACCGATCTCGCGGGCCGAGGGGTTGGTCCATTCCCGCCGCTCCTGTGCGGCGATGGCTGCCGGGAAGCCTTTGGCGAGCAGGAACATCGCGCCGATAACGTACTCGCCGATCGACACGTTATAGGAGTTGGCGGAGCGGGTCAGTGTCAGGCTGCCGTCCTCCAGCCGCCTGCGGACGTTGTCGCTCATGAGCCAGTCGAAGCCGGCTGCGGTGATGTGAACCCAGCGCAGGTCAGGAGCGCGGACGAGCAGTTCCTCGAACAGCTCCTGGGTCATGGCGCTGCGGAAGAATCCGGTGGCACGCTCCACGCCGGCCGGCAGTTCCCCCTCGCGCGGCACGGGCAGGAAGTCCACCTGCGGGAACCGTGCCTGCAGGCGCTCCAGCAGGCTGGGCACCAGGATCTCACTCACCAGGATCGTCGGTCTGTTCATGTCGGGCTGCTCCTTAGCTCGCTGCACCGGCCAAAATTGCACCAGTCCATTGATACACTTTCGGTTCATTGTCCTGCGGCAGCCGGTCCCTGTCAACAAGGCAGCGTGTGAGACGGGACACCGGTGATATGTTCAACCGGTCATGTCGACGAGAAGCGCGGTAGCGCGCACCCCTGCCACACCAACGACTCTGCAGCTGCTCTTCATCGTCGGCTCGCTCATGACCATGGCCGCCCTGGCCACCGACGTCATGCTGCCGGCCTTCCCGACCATGGCCGCCGAACTCGGCGTAAGTGACGCCGCCATCCAGCGGGTCCTCAGCGTGTTCATGCTCGGCTACGGCCTGCCACAGCTGCTCGTCGGTTCGGCAGCAGACCGCTTCGGACGCCGTCCCGTCCTCATGGCCGGCATGCTCGTCTACGCAACCGGCAGCCTGGTCTGTCTGCTGGCACCCGGCTTCACCGGCCTGCTGATCGGCCGTTTCATCCAGGGCCTTGGCTGTGCGGCCGGTCCCGTCCTGGCCCGCACGGTCCTGCGTGACCTTTACAGCGGCAGCCAGCTGGGCCGGATGATGTCGTTCGCGATGATCTTCTTCACCGCAGCGCCGCTGCTCGCACCCAGTATCGGGGCTGTCATCATGCAGTTCGGTGACTGGCACTGGCAGTTCGTGTTCCTGCTTGCCGTCGCCGGCCTGATGCTGCTGATGATCGTGCGGATGCTGCCGGAGACCGCACCCCGGCTGGACCCGGCTGCCCTGAGTCCGCGCGGACTCGTGCGGAACGCCCTGCACATATTCCGTGATCCCCAGTCGGCCTGGGCGATCGTGCTGATCACCCTGGGTTACGGCACGCTCATGGCTTACCTGGCTTCCGGACCCGGCATCTTCATGAACCATTACGGCCTGAGCGAGACGCAGTTCGGCCTGGCGTTCGCCGCCATCGCCTCGGTCTCGTTCGTCACCCAGCCACTTAACGTCCGGCTGCTGCTGAAGTACCGCCCCGTCCAGATCCTGAGCGTGACCCTGCCACTGTGGCTCGCCGTCTGCCTGCTCCTCTTGCTGCAGACCGCGCTCGGCATCGACACCGTGCTGAGCTTCGCGCTCAACATGGCCGCGTTCTTCGCCGGCTTCTCGCTCGTGCTGGCCAACACCATGACGCTCATACTGGAACCGCACTATGAACGGGCCGGCATGGCTTCGGGCGTGAGCGGCTTCATCCAGCTGTCGGCCGGCACCCTGGCAGGCTCCGCCGTAGCTGCGTTCACCGTGGCCGGGCCCCTGCCGCTGGCAGCCGGCCTCGCACTGCTGGCAACGCTGTGCCTGCCGGCTTTCCTGCTGACAGCCAGGGCGGCCCGCGCCCGGGCCTGAGCAGCGGCAGGCGGTATCATGACCGCATGTTCACAGGCAGGCGGATCAGGGTAATCCTGAATCCAACCAGTGGCAGCGGGCAGGGCCAGTCCGTCAGCAGCGGTCTGCGCCAGGCTTTCGCCCAGACCGGCCCGGCTGAACTGGACCTGCGTCAGACCACGGGCCCGGCCGACTTCACCCGTTACGCGCTGGAAGCAGCCCGGGACGGTTTCGACGTCGTCCTGGCTGCAGGTGGTGACGGCTCTGTGACCGGCGTGGCGCACGGGATAAGGCGATCCGGCCTGGACGTACCCATCGGCATAATCCCGCTCGGCACCGGCAACGGCCTTGCCCGGGTGCTGGGACTGCCGGTCGATCCGCTCGCGGCAGTGGCGGCCCTGCAGCGGGGCCGCCTGGTCCGGCTCGACGTCCTGGACGTTCCCAGTCACGACGCCACCAGCCTGCTGTTCCTGGGCGCCGGCCTGGACGCTGAGATCAACCGTGACGCCGATTCCGCCAACAAGTCACGCCTCGGTTTCCTGGCTTACGTCGGCGCCGCTTTCGCCAACGTGGCCGGCCGCCGCAACCACCTGATACGGCTGACCACCGATGGCGACACCCGCGAGCTGCAGGCCCACACCGTCAGCGTGTTCAACGCCACCCACCTGCAGCTGCTGGGCGCGCCGGTCGGACCGGACGCCCATCCCCACGACGGCGTGGCGGAGCTGTCCGTCATGAGTTCCCAGGGCGCGGTCGCCGTGGCCGCCCAGGTGCTGCGCATCGCAGTCCGGCCGTCCAGCCGGCCCGAACTGCAGCGGATCGGTGAGGCGATGATCGAGGCAGACCCGCCGCTGCTCGTGCACATCGACGGTGACGTCCGGGGCGAGACACCGCTGCACGTGCGGGTCGTCCCCGCAGCCCTCCGCTTCATCGCCGCGGCTTCGTACCGCATCCCCGGCTGACCGGAGCCTGGCCTGCAGTCGCGGACAACGCGTGCGCGTAGCATTCCGGCACCGGCCTGCCCTGCCGTTCGTGGCTGCCGGTAATGGGGGGATGACGATGAGAAGACTGACGATCCTGTTGGCTGCTGCTGCGATGGTGGCAGCGCCCGCTCTGGCCCAGGAGGAGCCGGCTGAGCCATCAGCAGGCGTGGCCATCAGTTACGCCATAGATGGCGGCTTCCTGACCGACTCGGAAGGCCGCACGCTGTACCTGTTCCTGAACGACAGCGACGGCGTCAGCACCTGTATGGGCGACTGCCTGGTCCGCTGGCCGGCGTTCCTGGCTGCGGACGACCTCGACCTCGCCGAGGGCCTCGATGCGGCGCTGTTCGGCACGACCGAACGTGACGACGGTGCCATCCAGGTCACGTACGGTGGCTGGCCCCTCTACTACTTCGCTGGCGACAAGGACACCGGTGAGGTGAACGGTCAGGCAGTCGGCGAACTCTGGTATCTGGTTGCGGTTGATGGCAGCCCGCTGACCGACGCCGTTCCTGCGGCCACTGAAGACGGCAGCGAGGCCAGCGGCGACTGAGCTCCACCAGGCAACTCCACTTCGGGGTGGGAGCGCGTACGGACGTTCCCGCCCCCTTACTGACGTTACACTCAGGAAATGGATATCGGTAACGGCATCTGGTCTGCAGCGATCCTGCTGTTCTTCGTGATGGACGCTTTCGGGAACGCACCGCTGGCCATCTCACTGCTCAAGGACGTTGAGAAATCGCGGCGGCGTAAGGTGCTGATCCGCGAACTGCTCATCGCCCTGGGTGTGCTCGTCTTCTTCCTGTTCTTCGGTGAGCAGATCCTGCGATTCATGGGCCTGCAGCAGGAATCGGTATCTATCGCCGGAGGCATCGTGCTGGGTGTCATCGGCCTGCGCATGATCTTCCCGAACAAGGACGGCGTGATGGGCGCCCAGCTCGACGGTGAACCGTTCATCGTGCCGCTCGCCATCCCGCTCATCGCCGGTCCGTCCGCGATGGCGATGGTCATCCTCATGGCCAAGAGCGACCCCTCAGCCATGGGCATGTGGCTCGGCGCACTGCTGATCGCCTGGACGGCGACGGCGATAGTTATGCTGGCTTCACCCCTGCTGCTGCGCGTGCTCCGTGTCCGCGGCCTCACCGCGATCGAACGCCTGATGGGCATGGTGCTGATAATGCTGGCGGTTCAGATGGTGACCAACGGCATCACCGCGCTCGTCTGACCTGCTCAGATCACCTTGCGGCGCAGCCAGGCTGAGACGATTTCCGCCAGTATCACTACAACGAGTATCGCGATCAGGATCGCAGCCACCTGCCGCCAGGCGAACAGATCGATGGACCCCTGCAGGATCAGCCCGATACCGCCGGCGCCAACCAGGCCAAGCACGGTTGATTCACGGATGTTGATGTCCCAGCGCAGGATGGTGACAGCGAAGAAGGCCGGCATGACCTGCGGAACGATCCCGTACAGCAGTACCTTGCCCGGTCCGGCGCCCGTGGCTTTCATCGCTTCCACCTGAGCCGGGTCGATCTCTTCTACCGCCTCGGCCATGAGCTTGCCGATGAAACCGACGGACCGGAACGCGATGGCCAGCACCCCGGCCACGGCACCCGGACCGAAGATCGCCACGAACAGCAGGGCCCAGATGATCGTGTTCACCGAACGGGACGACACCAGGATCACGCGGCCCAGCCAGACGAACACCGGATGCGGTGAGGTGTTGCGCGCTGATATGTAAGCCGTCGGGATGGCGAACAGCAGCGACAGCAGCGTCGCCAGGGTGGCGATGTTGATTGTTTCGAGCAGTACCTTCAGGATCTCCCCGCCGCGCCGGAAGTCAGGCGGGTACATGCGGGTCAGCAGGTCCGCTATCTCGGTGGGCGAGTCCCACACCCATGGCCAGTAGATGTCCAGGCCGCGTATGGTCCACACCAGGGCGACTGCCGTGAGCAGGTAGGCGATGAACCGGCCGATGACCTGGCGGGTGGTGAACCGCCGCCAGTTGTAATGTTTCAGTTCCCGCAGGCTCGGATCAGAGGTCATGACAGGTCGCTCCGCAGGCGGCCGCTGATGGCTTCGCTGACGAGGATGATGGCGATGAGCAGCAGCAGGATGGCGAGGGCGAAGTCGTAGTCGAAGCGGCGGAAGGCGTTC
>CAYPKV010000098.1:0-7844 GCA_964411415.1 uncultured bacterium | reverse complement strand
CTCGGAAGTCGCTGGTCATCTTGTCGATCTCGTCCAGCAGGAAGACGGGGTTGAGCTTGCCGGCCGTGCGCATGCCCTGCAGTATCCGGCCGGGCATCGAACCGATGTACGTGCGCCGGTGACCACGGATCTCAGCTTCATCCCGCACGCCACCGAGCGACATGCGTACGAACGAGCGGTTCAGGCTGCGCGCGATCGACTTGCCCAGCGACGTCTTACCGACACCGGGCGGACCGACCAGACAGAGGATGGGCGCCTTGTACTCGGCGTCCTCGACACCGTCGGTGAGGTGCCGTACCGCCAGGAACTCCAGGATGCGTTCCTTGGGCTCCTCGAGGGCGTAGTGGTCAGCGTTCAGTATCTCCTCGCTGTGCCGCACGTCCAGCCGCTCTTCATCCAGCTCGCTCCACGGCAGGTCGAGCAGCACGTCCAGGTAGTTACGCACGACGGTCGCTTCCGGTGAGCCACCGGCCATCTTCTCCAGCCGGTCGATCTCCTTCAGCGCCCGTTCACTCGCGGCTTCCGGCAGGCCCTTCTCTTCAACCCGCCTGCGCAGTTCCTCGGTCTCAGACGCCTCGTCGTTGCCCAGCTCCCGCTGGATTGCTTTCATCTGTTCGCGCAGGTAGTACTCACGCTGGTTGCCGTCCATCTGCGCTTTGACCCGGGCGTTGATCTGCTTCTCCGTGTCCATGCGCTCGATGTCACGTGCCAGGAAGCTGAGCACGAGCTGCAGACGTGCGACGGGATCCATCTCTTCCAGCACGGCCTGCTTGTCAGCGACCTCCCAGCTGCTGTACTTGGCGACCTTGTCGGCCAGCACGCCGGGTTCTTTCTGCGAGCGCAGGTCTTCGATGTGGAACGAATCGAGCCGCAGGTTCTTGTTCTGACTGACGTAATCACTGAAGGCGCGCTTGACTTCCTCGACGAGCGCCTGGGTGGCAGTGTCAGTACGGCTGCCGGCCGCGTCACTCATCGTGCGCACCCGGGCCCGCAGGGTCGGGCCGGAGATGAAGGTTTCGACTATCGCGCGTTCTTTGCCCTCGACCAGCACCTGGAGCGTGTCATCAGGCAGTCTGATCACCTGCTTGACCACTCCCAGCGTACCGACCGTATGCAGGTCCTCAGCTTCGGGATCGTCAACCCGCGGTTCCTTCTGCACGAGCAGCAGTACCCGGTTGTCCGCGGCCTGTGCCTCTTCAAGGGCGCGCTTCGACTTCGGTCGGCCGACCTCTACGTTGTCGTAGTTCCGTGGCAGTACCACCACGGTCCGCAACGCCACTACAGGCAGTTCCCATTCCATGGACACATTCAAACCCGCCGGGCTGGGCGGCTCCGTAAGGCAGCTGACGACGCCCCCGGCGGAAGTTAGGCCGGGGGCAGTTTCAGTTACTGCGCTTCAGGACGGCGACGAAGAAGCCGTCAAGACCACGGAGCGGCAGGATCCACGTTCCGACAGCGCTGGGCAGAAGAGCGTCAGTCGCTGCTGAATCAGCCAGGTGCGGCGCGGCTGCAGCCGCTGCGTCCACGGCTTCGAACTGTGGGTTCGCGGCCAGGAACTTCGCCACCTGCTCCGGTCCTTCGGCCCTGCTCAGCGAGCAGACGGCGTAGACGAGCGTGCCCCCTGGTGCGGTCAGCTGCGCTGCGACCTGCAGCATCTGTTGCTGCAGCGCCGCGGCAGCCCCGATGGCTTCCGGTTCAAGACGGAGCTTGATCTCCGGGTTGCCGCGCAAGGTGCCGGTGCCGGTGCATGGTGCGTCCAGCAGCACGAGGGGGGCAGGCTCGAGTCCGTCCGGCACCCGGGTCAGGTCAGCTTCCACGTGCCGCACCCGGAGCTGCAGGCGCCGCTGGTTCTGGCGGGCTCGCCACAGCTTGGCCGGATCGATCTCAACGCTCGTGACATCGGCGCCAGCTGCAGCCATAACGGCTGCCTTGATGCCGTTACCGCTCGCCAGGTCCAGAACCCGCTCACCGTCAGCGGCGCCAGTGAGGCGGGCGACCAGCAGCGAGGCCGGGTTCATCGGCTGGACCAGACCGGCGGTGAAGCTCTCCAGGTCTGCGAGCGGCCAGGCGAGCCGTGCCCCTAAGCTGCCGCTGACCGGACCGGGCCACACCTCGCTGTCTTCTACGCGGAGTATCTCCTCGGCCTGCGGCTGCAGCGCGGCCAGCCACAGCGGTTCCGGTTCCAGCATGCCTGCTGCAGCTGCAGCCGCATGGTCGCCCAGGCTGTCCTGCAGCTCCTGCCACAGCCACTCAGGCAGGCTGTGACTGGCGGCCGCGCTCAGGCCTTCAGGGGCTCGCAGCCGGCGCAGCACGGCGTTGACGAGTCCGGCCAGGCCGGGGTCGCGCCTTTTGACGATGCTTACCCATTCGTTCACTGCGGCGAAACGGGGAGCTTCGCGGACCAGTATCTCGAAGGCGGCCAGCTGCAGCGCGGAGAACACCCGCGGAGGCAGGCGTTCCGGGGCGCGCAGCAGCGGCTCAAGGGCGGCCTGCAGGCGGATGCCATGGCGCAGCACCCCGTATGTCAGGTCGGTGACGAGTGCACGGTCCCGCCTGTCGCTCATCTCCGTCAGCGCTGCGTGCAGCGTCGGGGCGGCGAACGCCCCGCGCTGCACGCGTTGCACGGTCTCAAGGGCGACGGCCCTGGGCTTCGGCTGACTGGCCGTGATGCTCAGTCCCTGCTGGCGGTGAAGAAGTAGAGGAGATAGGCGATCGAGGTAGCGGCAGCAGCCACGTACGTCATCGCTGCTGCGTTCAGTACGCTGCGGGCGCCGCCCGAGTCGGTCTGGGTGACGATGCCCATCGACTGCAGGTTGTTCATGGCCCGGCGGCTGGCATCGAACTCGATCGGCAGCGTGATGAGCTGGAACGCGACAGCGGCGGCGAACAGCCACACGCCGATCTGCAGCAGGCCGGTGGCACCCATGATTATGCCGAAGATGGCCAGCATCGGACCGAACTGACTGCCCAGGTTGGCGATGGGCAGCAGGGCGTTGCGGACGTTCAGGGCCGCATAGCCACGGGCATGCTGGATGGCGTGACCGACCTCGTGGGCGGCGACCGCCATGCCGGCGACGCTGGCGCGGGAGTAGTTGGCTTCAGACAGCCGGACGACTTTGCGGGTCGGGTCGTAATGGTCAGTGAGTTCACCGCGCACGGCTTCGACACTGACGTCCGTTATCCCGTTGGCCCGGAGGATCGCCAGTGCGGTGTCCCGGCCGGTCAGGCCGGCTGTGTTGGCTTTCTGGCTCCAGCGGCCGTAAGTGTTCTTGAGCCAGCCCTGGATGAGGAGCGAGCCGACGAATGCAACGATACCTATGAGGTAGTAAGTAGCCATGAAATGCTTGAGTCCTTTCCTGCATGGAGCTGCCGGCTGCGCTTCTGCGCCCTGCCGGTCAGCGGGCCGGTCCGTACCCGGCCAGAGTTGATAATAGCACGCTCAGGTTTGTTGAATCATGAGAGCCGTGGCCGGCATCCCGCTACTGAAAGTAGCAGATGCCGGGCACCGGCGTTGAGTCCCGTTGACAGTACACAGCAGCCGCATTCCCTTGACACCCCCGGGAGCGCGCCATATACTCCGCACCATGATGATCACCTTCCGGGCACAGCATGACACCCTCATTTCGGGAATCGTCATTCTAGGTCCCGGGGGTGCCTTTGCGTAGCCTGTCAGCTCGCACACGCATGTACCCCGCCGCTTCGCAGAACTGGCGGGGTTTCTTCTTTTTGAGTCGCGTGCATCACGATCAGCGACAGACCGGAGGTCGGCAAATGCAGGTTTTGATTGGCACAATGGGGGTGAGCACATGAACGGCGCAGCCGCGTTGCTCCACGCCCTTCAGCTGCAGGGGGTCGAGGTGGCCTTCGGCCATCCGGGCGGAGCCATCATGCCCGTCTACGACGCCCTCTACGATTCGCCCATCAGGCACGTCCTGGTCCGGCACGAGCAGGCGGGGGCGCATGCTGCCGATGCCTACTACCGCGCCAGCGGCAAGGCGGGCGTCTGCTTCGCCACCAGTGGCCCTGGTGCCACCAACCTGATAACCGGACTCGCGACCGCCCAGATGGACTCTTCGGCGGTCGTTGCCGTTACAGGCAACGTGGCCCGCGGCCTCATCGGCACCGACGCCTTCCAGGAGGCGGACGTCTACGGCATCACCGCCCCCATCACCAAGCACAACTACCTGATCCAGGACGTCAACGACATCCCCCAGGCAGTGGCAGAGGCGTTCCACATCGCTACGACCGGCCGGCCCGGTCCGGTGCTGATCGACATCCCGAAGGACGTGCAGCTGGCTGAGTTCACCGGCAGCTTCGAGACCACGATCGACCTGCCCGGCTACCGCCCCACCGTGGTCGGCCACGCCGGTCAGATCCGCAAGGCCGCCGAAGCGATCCTGAGCGCCAGGCGGCCCGTGATGATGGTCGGTGGCGGCGCCCAGGCAGCTTCTGATGAGGTCAACGCCTTCGCTGAAGCAACCGGCATCCCGGTCATCACGACGCTGATGGGGATCGGCGCCTTCCCGCCCGGTGCCGACCAGGCCCTCGGCATGCCCGGCATGCACGGCACGGTGACCGCCAACCGCGCCATCACCAACTGCGACCTCATCCTCGGGGCCGGCCTGCGCTTCGATGACCGCGTGACCGGCAAGATCTCCCGCTTCGCGCCGAAGGCCACGGTCGTGCACATCGACATCGACCCGGCCGAGATAAGCAAGCTGGTCAAGGCACACGTCCCCGTCGTTGGTGACCTGCGTGACGTACTGCCCCGCCTGCAGGCTGAACTGAAGCAACTGGAGATCGACGAGTGGTGGGAGACGCTGCGCGGGTGGAAGGGCAGTTACCCCGAGCGTTACAAGAAGGACAAACCGCTCGTCAGCCAGGAAGTCATCCAGATGCTCCAGGAAGCGACCGGCGGTGACTGCATCGTCACCACCGAGGTCGGTCAGCACCAGATGTTCGCAGCCCGGCTGTTCCCGACCAACCAGCCGCGCAGCTTCATCACCTCCGGCGGACTGGGCACGATGGGCTTCGGCCTGCCGGCCGCGATCGGTGCCGCCATGGCCCGGCCCGGTGAGCAGGTCGTCTGCGTCGCCGGTGACGGCAGCATCCAGATGAACATCCAGGAGCTCGCCACCGTCTTCAAGCAGCAGCTGCCCATCCTGATCGCCATCTGCAACAACGGCGTGCTCGGCATGGTGCGGCAGTGGCAGGAGATGTTCCACTCTCAGCGTTACTCGGAGATATACCTGGCTGACTCCAACCCGGACTTCGCCAAACTGGCCGAGGCATACGGCATCGAGAGCTACAACGTGTTCAGCCGCGAGGAAGCCCGCGACCTGATCCCGAAAGTGCTCGCCACCGGCAAACCCGCCCTCGTCAACTTCGTCGTGTACGAGAGCGAGAAGGTGTTCCCGATGATCCCGGCCGGCGCCGGTCTCGACGAGATGATCATCGGTGACCAGGAAGCCGATGAAGAGCGCACCGAGGTGGCTGCGTGAAGCACGTCCTCAGCGTGACCGTCCGCGACCGCCCCGGCGTGCTCGTGCGCGTCGCCGGCCTCGTTGCCCGGCGCGCCTACAACATCGAGAGCCTGTCAGTCGCCCAGAGCGAAGAACCCGGCCTGAGCCGGCTCACCCTGGTGCTGTCCGGAGGCGAGGACGAGGTTGAACAGATCGAGAAGCAGCTCCAGAAGCTCATCGACGTGATCAAGGTCGTCAACCACTCCGATGCACCTTACGTAGACCGCGAGCTCATGCTCATCAAGGTCGCCGTAGCCACGCCCGAAGCCCGGGTCGAGGTCCGGCAGATCGCCCAGGACTTCCGCGCCCGCATCCTCGACGTCGACCGCAGCTCCCTCATCTTCGAGGTCACTGGTGACGGACGCAAGATGAACGCCTTCATCGAGCAGATGCGCGACTTCGGCATCACCGAACTCATCCGGACCGGCTCCGTTGCGCTCACCCGCACCGCAGCCGAACGCAACCGCACCACTTCCCGGCGCACCCGCGTGGTCGCCTGATCCCAGACAGAGCAGAACCGAAAGGAAACCTGAAACACAGATGGCAAACATTTACTACGACAGCGACGCGAACTTAGACACCCTTGCCGGCAAGACCATCGCCGTGATCGGCTACGGCTCCCAGGGCCACGCCCATGCCCTGAACGCCAAAGACTCCGGTCTGCAGGTGGTCGTAGGCCTGCGCGAAGGCTCCGCCAGCTGGAAGGAGGCGGAAGCAGCCGGCCTGAAGGTCCTGCCCGTCGCTGAAGCCGCCGCTGCCGGTGACCTGGTCATGCTGCTGCTGCCCGACGAAGTGATGGGCCGCATTTACCGCGAGCAGATCCGCGACCAGCTTGAACCCGGCAACGCCCTGCTGTTCGCCCACGGCTTCAACATCCACTTCAAGCAGATCGTCGCACCCGAAGGCGTCGACGTATTCATGGTCGCGCCCAAGGGCCCCGGCCACCTCGTACGCCGCGTTTACACCGAAGGTGCCGGCGTGCCCTGCCTCGTCGCCGTCCACCAGGACGCCACCGGTCAGGCGATGCCACGCGCACTCGCCTACGCCAAAGCCATCGGCGGCACCCGCGGCGGCGTGCTCGAGACGACCTTCAAGGAAGAGACCGAAACCGACCTGTTCGGCGAACAGTCCGTCCTGTGCGGCGGCGTCACCGCCCTGATGAAGAGTGGCTTCGACACCCTCGTCGAGGCCGGCTACCAGCCCGAGATCGCCTACTTCGAATGCGTGCACGAGATGAAGCTGATCGTCGACCTCATCTACGAAGGCGGCTTCGAGAAGATGCGGCACTCGATCTCGAACACTGCCGAGTACGGTGACTACGTCACCGGTGACCGGATCATCACCGACGAGACCCGCCGGGAGATGCGCAGCGTCCTGAAGGACATCCAGACCGGCCGCTTCGCGCGGGACTTCCTCCTGGAGAACGAAGTGGGCCAGCCGACTCTGCTCACGGGCCGCCAGAACACCGCCGAAACGACCGTATCCACCGTCGGCCGCAGGCTACGCAAGATGATGCCGTTCATCGCCGGAAACGAAGAGCAGTAACGCATCATCACTGCGCGCACTGACGCGCGGACCGCGAAGGGAAGCACCAAGGTGGCATTCGTAAGGTTTTTCGATACAACACTCCGTGACGGCGAGCAGAGCCCCGGCGTCGCACTGAACACGACCCAGAAGCTCGAGATCGCCCACGGCCTGGCCCGGCTCGGCGTCGACATCATCGAGGCCGGGTTCCCGATCACCAGCCAGGGGGACTTCGACTGTGTGAACCAGATCGCCCGCGAAGTGCGCGGACCGATGATCGCAGCGCTCGCACGGACGCACCGTGCCGATATCGAGCGTGCCGCCCAGGCCATCGAACCCGCCGAACGGGGCATGATCCACACCTTCACCAGTGCGAGCGACGTGCACCTGAAGTACATGCTGCGCAAGACGCGCCAGGAGATCCTGGAGATATCCGACGAGATGGTGCGCTACGCGCGCACCTTCGCGGATGAGGTCGAGTTCAGCGCCCAGGACTGCATGCGCGCCGATCCGGAGTTCGTTTACCAGCTGGTCCGGACCGCCATCGCCGCCGGTGCCACCACCATCAACATCCCTGACACCACCGGCTACGGCACCCCGCTCGAATACGGCAGGCTGATCCGCAACATATTCACCAACGTGCCGGAAGCGAAAGACGTCGTCATCTCCACCCACTGCCATGACGACCTCGGCATGGCAGTCGCCAACAGCCTCGCGGCCGTCGAGAACGGCGCTACCCAGATCGAATGCACCATCAACGGCATCGGTGAACGCGCGGGCAACACCTCGCTCGAAGAG
>CAYPKV010000097.1:0-7894 GCA_964411415.1 uncultured bacterium | reverse complement strand
ACAAGGAAGACCTGATCGCTGAAGAGCAGATGGTCGTCACGCTGACCCGCGGCGGTTACATCAAGCGCACCGCCTCCAGCAGTTACCGCGCCCAGATCCGCGGTGGCCGGGGCGTAGCCGCTCAGAAGGCCAAGGAAGACGACGTCAACAGCCTGCTGCTCGTCGGCAGCACGCACGACTACGTCCTGTTCTTCACTGACCGGGGCCGTGTGTACCGCGAGAAGATATACGACCTGCCCGAGGCTGACCGGAACGCGCGCGGATCACACGTGCGCAACATCCTGCCACTCGAAGGCAACGAGAGCGTGCAGACCGTCCTGACCATCAAGGACTTCGACACCGAAGGCTTCTTCGTGTTCGCCACCCGCCAGGGTCTCGTCAAGAGGACCGCCATCCGTGAATACGGCAACATCAACGCCGCTGGCCTCATCGCCATCAACCTGGTCGATGGTGACGAGCTGGTCGCGGTCCGCACGACGGACGGCAACGCCGACGTCCTGCTGGCCACGCACGAAGGCATGGCGATCCGTTTCGAGGAGAACGCGGTGCGTGACACCGGCCGGGCTACCCAGGGTGTCATCGGCATCCGCATGCGCGGCAACGATTACGTCGTCAGCCTCGCCGTGGTCGCTGCAGCGGACAAGGAATCCACCTCACTGCTCGCTGTCACTGCCCGCGGCTTCGGCAAGAAGACGATCCTCGAGGAGTACCCGCTGCAGGGCCGCGGTGGCCTTGGTGTCATCACCCTGCGGGTCACTTCGAAGACGGGCAACCTGATCAGCCTCTCCCCCGTCCAGGGCGGCGAGGAACTGTTCGTCCTGTCCGAGGGCGGCGTTCTGATCCGCACCAACGAGGAGCAGGTGTCCACCTACGGACGTTCCTCGCAGGGTGTGACGATCATGAAGCTGGGCGACGGTGACAGCGTGGTTTCAGCCAACGCGATGCTCGCCGAAGAACAGGTCACCCAGGTCCTGATCGAGAAGGAAGAAGAAGCTTAAGGCCGGCTGTTTGAACAGGCCTGACCGATCTGCGTGGGGGACTGAGCTGACTCAGTCCCCCACGCTCATCCAAACGGGACCTGCCGGGGTTAACATGCGCTCGTGATCCAGTTTCAGCAGGTCACCAAGACTTACGCCCGTACGCACACCCATGCGCTCAGGCAGGTGGACTTCCACGTGCGCAAGGGGGAGTTCGTCTACATAACCGGTCACTCCGGAGCGGGCAAGTCAACGCTGCTCGGCCTGACCCTCCGCCGCATCCTTCCTTCGGAAGGAAGCGTGTACATCCTGGGACAGGAGACGTCGAAGATCCGGGAGCGTAAACTGCCGTTCCTGCGCCGGCGTATCGGCATGGTCTTCCAGGACCACCGGCTGCTGCCGGGCATGAACGTGCTCGAGAACCTCATCTTCGCGTTGCGGGCCGTCGGTGAACGCGGCAACCTCGAACAGCGGTCCATGCTGGCCCTGCGTCAGGTGATGCTGGCCCACAAACGCAAGGCGTTCCCCATCGAGCTGTCACTCGGTGAACAGCAGCGTGTTGCGATCGCCCGGGCACTCGTCACCACACCGCCACTGCTGCTGTGCGACGAGCCGACGGGCAACCTGGACCCCGACACCTCCTGGGAGATCCTGGAGCTGCTCAACGACGTGAACATAAAGGGCACGACTGTCGTGATCGCCACCCACTCGCATGACCTGGTGGACAGGATGCGGCGCCGCACGCTCGTGCTGCGCAACGGCGAGCTGGTACGCGACGACGACGAGGGCGGCTACTCCCTCTGACAGCCAGGGGCCGGCCGCGTGTCAGCAGTGCCGGCCCCCACATCTTCCAGGTGTCAGTTTCCGAGCAGGTCTTCTGCCCCTTCAGTGGCATCATCCAGACCCTGCTGTATCGCGTTGCCGGCGTCGTTCAGACCCTGGTTGACCGCGTTGCCGGCATCATCGAGCCCCTGACGGATTCCTTCGCCCGCTTCATCCAGCGCGTCCTGCACGTCCTCAACAGCAGGCGGTGCGGTCGTATCGGCAGGCGTGGTTGCGTCGCGGTCGAACACTCCGGTCAGCCACAGCACCACCAGTACCGCGACAGCCAGGAGGATTATCCAGATGAGCGGGCTCTGCCGGTTCTCCACCACCACGTCGGGCTTCCTCGGTGGTTCTTCGGGTGCGCCGTATGGTTTTCTGCCCTGCATGTCTGCCATGATCCGGTTCCTTTCCGGCAGGCTGGCTGCCAGTCGTCAGCGGTCCCGCAGGACCGTTACCGAATGATGGAGCAGGAGGCGCTCTCAGAAACTGTCGCAACACCAAATCTGCTGCGCCGGGTTCACATCTGCATCACACGGTAATCGAGGCGGTCATCATCGAGCAGCATCTCCAGGTACTGGCGCCGGCCCAGGGCGTCGACCATGGCGAAGCGGTGTTCCTTGTCGATGTAGATGCCGTTCTTCATCACCGTGTGTCCGTAAACGCCGAAGCGGTGGCCGGTCTGGGCGACCAGTTCCGGCTTCGTGTACCACCACGTCTTGGTGTCAGAGTCGTGATAGAAGAAATCGTCGAACTGCTGCATGCCCGGCAGGGGACCCGCATGGGCGAACTGTACGCCGTGGATGATCTTCTCGCGCGGGAAGCTGCGGAACCAGTCAGCCAGGTCATCAGGCAGGGCCAGGCCGCCTTTGCGTTCGTTGAACTCATCGTGTCGCAGACCGCCACGGGTGCCCAGGTCGTAATCGTGAGTCAGGGCAGCCTCATCGTGGTTGCCCAGGATGACAGAAAGGTTGCCGGCGGCTTTCAGTACGAAGGTCCGGAAGCGGTACAGCTCACGGATCTGCGCTTTGGCGGCCCGCCGCAGCTGCTCGGGAACAGTGGGGTCGTACGGTTCGCAGTTGGTCGCCTGTTCGTAGGCGCGCTCGTCCTTGTAGTGGACGAGGTCACCCATGCACACGACCTGGCAGCGGCCTTCACGCAGCGCTTCAGTCGGCTCGAAGTTCTGGTCACAGGCTGAAGCCGACTTCAGTGCACGCCAGAGTTCCGCCCACTGTCCGTGCACGTCTCCGACTGCCACGACCTTGATCACTGCTTGCCGGGGTTCCTCTGGAACATCCTCGCGATTATAACCGCACTGCGCGGGCAGTCCGGCGCGGGACCCAGCGTCAAGTGCGGTAAGGTTTCCGTATGTATCACCGCTTCAGACTGCCGCTGCTCCTCATCGTGCTGCTGCTCTCCGGGCTCACCGCACTGGCCCAGGAGAACCGGGACCCGGTGGCGCAAAGCGCCGTACCGGTCCTGGTGACGGCTGACGCCCACTACGTCGCCCGTGGCAACTCGGTCCTCCGGCTCGACCCGGAGACCGGGGTACCGGTGTGGCGCAAGGCAGTGTCCGGACCGGTGAGCCTGCTCGAGGAGAACGCCGGTGGCGTGTCGGTGGTCACCCGGCTGGCTGACGGTCTGACCGAGCGCATCAGCATCGACAGTCAGGGTCGGGCCAGCGGCCAGGTGCGCTTCAGCAGCGACCCCGAAGTGCTCGCAAGCCTGCGCCGCGAAGCTGAAGCGGCCACAGACCCGCTGACCGCCCTGGCGACCGATCCGACGAACCCGTGGCTGTGGGCTCTGGCCGGTGCCGGGGAGCCAGACCCGGAGGCGGCCCGTGAACTGTTCCGTGCGGCCACCGCAGCGGCCAGTACGTTCTACGACCTGGCCGGCATCGCCGACCTGATGGTCAGGGCGGGGCACCACGACCTCGCTGGCGACGCCATGCAGCTGGCACTGCAGGACTTCGACCGGCGCGGTTACAGTCCCCACTTCCTTACAGATCTGGAGCTGCACGGCGCTTACGGTTTTCCCCTGCCGCGGCTGCGGGCCGCGATCAATGCCGGTGACGCCGACACAGCTGCCTTCTGGGCTCACTGGCTGGCAGCGTTTCTGAGCCCGGACGTACCTCAGGTGGCCGCCAGCCTGAACTCCTGGGCTGACTTCCTGGAAGCGCGCGGGGAGCCGGCTGCCGCTGAGCAGTGGCGCGCAGTCGCAGCACCTGATGCGAGTGAACTGGCAGTGTCCGGCAGCGACCGGCTGTTCCTGTCACTCGGCCGCTCCGGCTGGTACATGTTCGCCTCGCTGGTGGCAGTGATACTGGCGCTGCAGATAACGCTGACGCTCAAGTACTGGGACCCGCAGGGTCTGATGATGCGCCGCAGCCGCGAGACCGGGGGACGCGCCGGTTTCCTGCAGCGTTTCCTGGCGATCCGTTTCTTCTCGACTACCGAGAAGCTGGTGCTGGCGCTGCTGTACGTCAGCGGTTTCGCCATCCTGAGCCTGACCGGCTGGGCCGCCAGCCCGGCGGGACTGCCGGCTGCAGCGTCCGCCGGCACCCTGCTCAGTGCCACTGCCCTTGACGGTCTGGAAGAGCTGGATCTGCGTGGCGAGACCGGCCAGTTCATCCAGGGTTACCTGGCTCAGACCGCCGGTTCCAGTGCCGAGGCTGAACTTCATTACCGGGCAGCCCCCCGCTACGCACCTGCGCTCAACAACCTCGGTGTACTCACCGCTGACGACACTCTGTTCGAGACCGCGGCGCTGTACTCACCAGGGTTGCGTGAACTCGCCTGGAACCGTGGCGATCAGGCCAGTCAGCCGCTGTTCGACCAGCGGGCAGGGCTGGAACGTCCGGCGCTGGTGACCCCGACCGCTCATGACTTCCGTACGGCACAGTTCGGTGACTGGCAATCAGGGCTGACGCGTTTCTTCCGTGATCCGGCCGGCGCCTTCCGGCTCGACGCTCACTGGGCCGGCTCAGCCTGGGTCTGGTACGGCATCCTGGGCCTGTACCTGCTGCTCGGCGTCCTGACCGTGCTGTGGCTGCTGGTGCCCCGGCCGCGTATGGCCCGCAACGCACCGCGCTCAGCCGGTTACCACCTGCTGGCTGTGCTCGTGCCCGGTTCCGGAATGGCCGATGAGGTGTGGGGCATCCTGCTTCTCGTGCCCTGGGGCATTTTCGGCGTGGACCTCGTGTGGCGCCTCGCGTTCGGCACGCCGCTGCTCGACCTGGCCATGCTGACGGTGCTGCTGATACTTGCAGTACTTTATGCAGTCAACCTGGTTGCATTCACAGTCGAGTACGCCTCGTACAGGCGGCGTATGCGTCAGCTGTTCCGCAGCAGTCCGGAGGCGGGAATCGCCTACGGTAAACGGATAGAACCGGTTTCCGACCTGCCGTGACCCGGGACGTGACAGCGGCCGTTGACCACCGGAAGCGCCTGTGCTAGATTGCATGTCAATAGCCGATTCTGCATAAGATTGCAGTCGGCCAAACGTGGCAATGATCAGAACCAGGCACCACTGCAACCGCGCACGACGCTGACCAGACCGCTCATAAAGCGGTTCACTCACTCACCCGTGACGCGCTGCGGCGCTGCCTGGCGCTGTCCTGCCGGGAGGCGAAAGAGCATGTCGACAAACGAATCAGCCAGCGGCACCCATGGCAAGGTCAACAAGGTCGTTCTGGCCTACTCAGGAGGGCTTGACACCTCAGTGATCCTGACCTGGATCAAGGAGACGTACGGCGCGGAAGTGATCGCCTTCACCGCCGACATCGGTCAGGGCGACGAGGTCGAAGAAGCCCGCGTCAAGGCACTCAAGACCGGCGCCAGCAAGGCATTCGCTGTTGACCTCAGCCGCGAGTTCGTCACCGATTACGTCTTCCCGGTGCTCCGCAGTGGCGCCACCTACGAAGGTTACTACCTGCTCGGCACCTCTTTCGCCCGTCCGCTCATCGCCAGCAAGATGATCGAGATCGCCGAGCAGGAAGGCGCCGACGCCATCTCCCACGGCGCCACCGGCAAGGGCAACGACCAGGTCCGCTTCGAACTGACCAGCTACGCGCTCAAACCTGACATCCGCATCATCGCTCCGTGGCGCGAATGGGACCTCAAGGGCCGCGAAGAACTCATGGCCTACGCCGCCGACCACGGCATCGAAGTCCCGGTCACCAAGGCCAAGCCGTACTCGATGGACGCCAACCTGTTCCACATCTCCTACGAAGGCGGCATCCTCGAGGACCCCTGGGCTGCCCCGCCTGCCGACATGTGGAAGATGACCGTCAACCCCGAGGACGCACCTGACACCCCCGAGATCGTCGAGATCGAGTTCGAGCACGGCAACCCCGTTGCCATCAACGGCAAACGCCTCGACCCGGTCGCCCTGCTCAGTGAAGCCAACAGCATCGCCGGCCGCCACGGCGTCGGTCGCGTCGACATCGTTGAGAACCGTTTCGTCGGCATGAAGTCCCGCGGCTGCTACGAGACGCCGGGCGGCACCCTGCTGTTCCACGCCCACAAGGCAGTCGAGAGCCTGACCCTGGACCGCAAGGCCCTGCAGCTGCGTGACGAACTCGCACCGAAGTACGCTGAGGCCGTCTACAACGGTTTCTGGTTCTCCCCGGAGCGTGAAGCGCTGCAGGTGCTGTTCGATCACATCCAGGAACCGGTCACCGGCACCGCCCGCATCAAGCTGTACAAGGGCAGCGCCACCACCATCGGCCGCAGCTCACCGAACAGCCTGTACCGCCAGGACGTAGTCACCTTCGAAGAAGACGACGTCTACCACCAGGCCGACGCGGACGGCTTCATCAAGCTCAACGCCCTGCGCCTGCGGATCGCTCAGCAGCTCAAGAGCGGCAAGTGAACCAGACGCAGGAACAGGTGATCAGCCCGCGCCTGCACGTCAAGCGCGCCAGCCTGGGGGACGCCCCCAGGCTGGCCGGCCTGCTGCGTACCCGCGAAGGCGAGCAGCTGACCGGCGCTCAGCTCAGCGACTGCATCGAACACGGTGGTGCGCTGTACTTCGAGGACGAGCATGGACCCGTCTCCGTCCTGGCCTGGCAGGAGTCACCGGCCGGCTGGGACCTGCTGCCGGCCGGCCTGCGCGAAGACCAGGACGACGACGGCCACGAACGCTGGCTGCTCACCCAGGTCGAAGCACTCGCCATCCGCCTCAACGTGCCGCGCCTGTCCCTCGAGCCGCTCGAAGGCACCGACCCCGGCTGGTACCGCCGCATGGGCTACGAGCAGGAATCCACTCGCTCCCCACGCCTGGTCCGCAAGGTCGGCGGCACCTGGCAGTACCGTCAGGCGGCCGGCGCATGAGCGATAAACCAGCCAAGGCAGCCATGTGGGGCGGACGTTTCGAGCAGGACATGGACAGCCGTGTTGCCAGCTTCAACGCCTCCATCAGCGTTGACAGGGAACTGGCCGAACACGACATCCGCGGCTCCATCGCGCACGCAACGATGCTGGCTGAACAGGGCATCATCAGCGAGGACGAAGCCGATCAGATCGTAGACGGGCTCGAGTCCATCCGCGCTGACATCCGGGCCGGCAACTTCAGCTGGTCCGAGCAGCTCGAAGACGTTCACATGAACATCGAGCACGCGCTCACCGAGCGGATCGGCGCGGCGGGCGGCAAGCTGCACACGGCACGGAGCCGCAACGACCAGGTGGCGACGGACTTCCGCCTGTGGGTACGCGAACAGACCGGAGCTCTCATCGTCGGACTCGACCAGCTGCGCCACGCGCTGCTCGGCCTGGCTGAAGCCAACGCCGACGTGATCATGCCCGGTTACACCCACCTGCAGGTGGCCCAGCCGGTGCTGTTCGCCCATCACCTGCTCGCCTACTTCGAGATGTTCGGCCGCGACGAGCAGCGTTTCCGCGACTCACTGGCCCGGACCAACATCTCGCCGCTCGGTGCAGGCGCACTCGCCGGCACGGGCTTCCCCATCGACCGCGAACGCACTGCCGCCCTGCTCGGCTTCGACGCCCCGGCTGCCAACTCGCTTGACGCCGTCTCCGACCGCGATTTCGCGCTCGAGTTCCTGGCGAACTGCTCCATCGCGATGATGCACCTCT
>CAYPKV010000096.1:0-7906 GCA_964411415.1 uncultured bacterium | reverse complement strand
TGGCGGCATGGTCACGAAACTGCGGGCTGCGAAGATCGCGACCCAGGCCGGCATCGAGACGCTGATCATCGGCGGGGGCGGTGCCGGGCTGGAAGCGCTCGCGCTCGGCGAAGTGCGCGGCACCAGGTTCCTGGCCCGGCCGCATGCACCGGCCCGCAAGGCCTGGCTGGCGCAGCAGCCGACCAGGGGTGAAGTCGAGATCGATGCCGGTGCCGAACAGGCACTGCTGCGCGGCAGCAGCCTGCTGGCCAGCGGAGTGACCGGGGTGAGCGGCAGCTTCCGCTTCGGCGACACTGTGGCCATCCGCTCCGGTGAACGTCTCGTGGCCCGGGGCCTGACCAACTATGACAGTGAAGCGCTGCTGAAGATCCGGGGACGGCGCAGCAGTGAGTTCGCCGCGATACTTGGCGCCAGGGACTTCGACGAGGTCATCCACCGCGACAATCTGGTGCTCAACTGACAGGCTGCTGTTAGGCTTCTGTCATGCCTGCTGCCCGTATCCCAGACGGAACGAGTTACTGGCTGCCCACTGAAGTGCGGCAGCGCGAGGCGATGCTCAGGCGCCTGCAGGAGCTGTTCGACGGCTGGGGTTACCAGCCCGTTGAACTGCCCGCCCTCGAGGTGTTCGACCCGGCTCATCCGGCGGCGCAGAGCGCCTTCAAGCTCGTCGATACCGACAACAGCCTGCTCGCCCTGCGCAGCGACTTCACGCCTGCCCTGTCCCAGCTGGTACGGCAGCATTTCCGACAGGCGGCGGCCGGGGCGGCCTCACTGCGCCTGCAGTACCGCGGCACCACCTGGTCAGCCGTCGGCGCCGACCTGGCACACGCGCGTGAGTTCACGCAGGTCGGCATCGAACTCATCGGGGTTTCCAGCCCCCGCGCTGATGCCGAGCTGATCCATCTGGCGCGCGAAAGCGTACGCGCCGTGGGGCTGACTCCGCGCATCGAGATCGGCAACCCGGCCCTGGTGCGGGCGCTGTTCGATGAGGCAGGGATAGCTGACTCCCGGCGTGATGAACTCGCCGGTGCCATCGACCGCAAAGATGCCGCGGGCCTGCGGGCGCTGCTGGCGGAACTGCAGCCGGGTACGGAGTTCGAACGGGCGCTGACTCTGATCCCGGACCTGTACGGTGAGAAGGACGTACTGAAGCGTGCCCGTGCCGGTCTGCCCTGGGAGTCGGTACGGCGGGAACTGGAGCGGGTGGAACTGCTGCTGGAGCAGTTCGAGGACGACAGTGACCTGATGCTCGACCTGGGCGTGGCCCGGCGTCTGAGCTACTACACCGGCGTCACCTTCCGGGCCTACACCTTCGATTACGGCCAGCCACTCCTGGGCGGCGGACGTTACGACGGTGCCCTGCTGCCTTACGCGGCCGGTTTCAGCCTGGGCCTGGACCGCCTGCTTGGTGCGGGCCCCGCGCCGGCCGAACGGACCGTGCCGCGGATCATGAGCAGCGATGATGCAGCTGCCCGGCTGCTGCGCCGGCACGGCTACACGGTCATCCGGTCGCTGTCAGATGACGGGGCTCACCTGCGCGCTGAGGCGGTCACCGCCGGCGCCAGTTTCCTGGTGCAGGACGGCCGGGTGGCCGCTGTCGGCGACGATGCCGGCCTGCTGCGTGCCCTGCAGCAGCTGCTGGATGGGAAGCCGCTGTGACGCGGGCGGACTCGAAACTGACGCTGGCCCTGCCCAAGGGCCGGGTGCTGGACGAAAGCCTCGTGCTGCTGCGCCGGGCCGGTCTGGAACTGCCGGTTCCCGGCAACGACCGGGCGATGCGGCTTGAGTCAGACGATCTGCGCATCATCCTGATGCGCAACAGCGACGTGCCGACCTACGTGCAGCTCGGTGTGGCCGATGCCGGCATCGTCGGTAAGGACGTGCTGCTTGAGGCTGCCCCGGACCTGTT
Source organism: uncultured bacterium (assembly GCA_964411415.1). Classification (GTDB taxonomy): domain Bacteria; phylum Deinococcota; class Deinococci; order Deinococcales; family Trueperaceae; genus CALDPK01. The sequence continues at coordinate 5,997 of CAYPKV010000096.1, read as the reverse complement.
CGAACCTGTTGACCTGGGCTTCTCGGTCTGCCGGCTGTCGCTCATCCGGCCCGCCGGCGAGACGCATGAGATCAGGCGGGTGGCCAGCAAGTACCCGCGGCTGGCGCAGCGCTGGCTGAGCAGTCAGGGCAGTGCCGCTGAAGTCGTCAGCCTCGCCGGCAACGTCGAACTCGCCTGCCTGACCGGCCTGGCGGATGCGGTTGTCGACCTGGTCGAGAGTGGTTCGACCCTGCGGGCCAACGACCTGGTCGAGGTCGCGACCATCCTGCACTCAAGCGCCCGGTTCGTGGTGAACCGGGCGTCACTGAAGATGAGAAGCAGTCAGCTGCGGCCACTGATCCTGGCCCTGCGGGAACTTACGTCCGCTCAGGCGACCGGCTGAGCAGGGGCAGGCTGGACCGGCTGGTCGTCACCCTCGTCGCCTGGCCGGCGCCGGAAGGCGCGCAGTGCGGCCAGCAGTCCCACGAAGCTCAGGGCAGCAGCCAGCATGAACGGCGCCCCGGGCAGCGGGTTCGCAGTGTCCGGTGCGGTGAAGAACGCGAACAGCTGGGTGCCGAGCAGCGGTCCGACGACGCCGGTGAGGCTGGCGACGCTGGCAAGCGCGCCCTGTACGGTGCCCTGCTCACGCGGGCTGACGTTCCGGGACACCAGCCCCTGGATGGCCGGTCCGGCGATGCCTGCCAGGCTGCCGATCACCATGGCCACGTAGATCATCCATTCCTGGCTTACCAGCGCGTACAGCGTCATGCTGAGCGTGCTGATGGCCATGCCGGTGATGATGGCGCGCCGCTCTCCGAGCTTCGGCAGCAGCACCCGGATGAGTCCGCCCTGCACGATGGCGGTCAGCAGACCGAGCAGTGTGAGTGAGAAGCCGTTCTGGAGCGGGCCCCAGTCGAAACGGAAGCCGGTGAACAGCACCCAGACGCTCTGCAGAATGTTCTGCGCGAGGTAGGTGCAGACGAGCGTGAACGTCAGGCCGAGCACGACGGGGTAGCGCCCCAGGGCTGCGAAGGCGCGCAGCGGGTTGAAGTGGCCGGCGCTGAAACGTTGCCGGTTCTCGCTGCTCAGCGATTCAGGCAGGATGAACCAGCCGTACAGCCAGTTGAGCAGTGCGATGCCGGCCGCGGCGAAGAACGGCAGCCTCAGGTCGAAGTTGCCGAGGAAGCCGCCCAGGGCGGGCCCGATGATGAAGCCGATGCCGAACACGGCGCCGATCAGCCCGAAGTTCTTGGCCCGGTCTTCCGGTTTGGTGACGTCGGCGATGTAAGCGTTGGCGACCGTCAGGTTCGCACCGGTGATGCCCGCGATGACCCGGCCCAGGAACAGTATCCACAGGTTCGGTGCCACGGCCATGAGCAGGTAGTCGAGGCCGGCTCCGAGCAGCGATACCAGCAGCACGGGCCGCCGGCCGAAGCGGTCGGACAGTCCGCCCAATATGGGTGCGAACAGGAACTGCATGGCTGCGTAGACGGCGATGAATATGCCGTACACGGACGAGCCCTGGCTCACCTCGCCCCCGCTCATCTCCACGATGAGGTCCGGCAGGATCGGAACGATGAGTCCGATGCCCAGAACGTCGATGAGGATCGTAATCAGGATGAAAGGTATGGCGGCCTGTCTGCGGTTCATGTCAGCTTGCTCCCACTGCCACCTGAAAAATGGCAGGCGAGCAGCATACACCCCCACGGTCAATCCGGAGTCAGCCGAAAGTATGGGACTGACCGCAGGCGCTACAATCAGTCATGACCGAATGGCTCGCCGTCGCACAGGCGGAACTCGTCCGGCTGGAACTGCCGGGTTGGCTGATCTATGACTTCCGTGGGCTGAACCGCATCGCGCGGCGCTTCCTCAGGCTCGGGCCGGGCATGCTGACCCGGCGGGTTTTCCTTTACGTTCCTGCGGCTGGCAGGCCGGTGCTGCTGGTGCACGCCATCGAAGCAGGCTCGCTCGATCCGGACCTGCCCGTCACCGTCCGCAGCTACAGCAGTCACGGCAGCCTGCGTGAACAGCTGGCCGGGATGCTGCCCCGTGGGCGGATCGCCCTGGAGTACTCACCGGGTAACGACATCCCTTACCTGTCGTTCGTCGACGCGGGTACGGTCGAGATGCTGCGGGAGCTGGGTATGGAGCCGGTCAGTTCCGGCGACCTGCTGCAGGCTTTCAGTACCTGGACGGACGCGCAGGCTCAGGCGCACCGCGAGGCTGCGGCCCACGCACTTTCGGTCAAGGACCAGGCTTTCGCCTGGATCGACGCGCGCCTGCGGGCCGGCGAGGAAGTCCGTGAAGCTCAGGTGCAGCAGTTCATAACCGATTACTTCGAGGCAAACTCGCTCGAGTACGGGCACGCCGCCATCGTCGGCTTCGCAGGCAACGCCGGCGACCCGCATTACGCACCGGTCGCTGGCAGTGACCGGGCCCTGGAGCGCGGCGACGCGATACTGATCGACCTGTGGTGCAAGCTGCCGGGTGATGACAACCCTTACGCCGACATAACCTGGTGCGGCAGTTACGGGGAGCCCGCGGCGGAGCAGGTGCGACTGTTCGAAGTCATCGCGACCGCCCGCGACCTGGGCGTCCGGTTCATCCGCGAGAGCGTCGAGGGCGGTGTCTGGCCGCGCGGCTGTGACGTCGACGATGTCGTGCGCGGCCACATCGCCAGCCACGGCTTCGCTGACGCCTTCACCCACCGGACCGGCCACAGCATCGGCCTGCACAGTACCCATGGCGACGCGGTTCACCTGGACAACTTCGAGACGCACGACACGCGGCGTCTGCTGCCCGGCACCGCGGTGACGATCGAGCCGGGCATATACCTGCCGCACACCGGTGTCCGCACCGAGATAAACCTGATCATGCGCGGGGACGGGCCTGAAGTGACCACTGACCGGCAGGCCGAACTGATAAGGGTCGGCGGCTGACATGCCGGAGCTGCTGGTGCTGGGTGATTACGCCTGGGACGTGATGATCCGCACCAACACGCAACTGCTGACAGGTGGTGACACCTACGGTGAGGTGATGCTTACCCCCGGCGGCAGTGGCGCGAACGTCGCGGTCTGGGCCAGGCGCTGTGGGCTTGAGACCGGCTTCATGGGCAAGATCGGCCGGGACCGCATGGGCGAACTGGCTGAAGAGGACCTGGTGTCTGAAGGGGTTGAAACCTGGCTGCTGCGGACCGGGCAGCAGCTGACCAGCAGCGTCGCAGTGTTCGTCGATGAGACCGGCGAACGTTCGATGGTGGCCGGCAAGGGTGCCGATCATTTCCTGCTGCCGTCGGAACTGCAGCGTGACGTGATCCGCTCGTGCCGTCACCTGCACCTGACCGCCTGGTCGTTCTTCACGAGTCCGCCCCGTGAAGCGGCCCGTGAAGCGGCCCGCATCGCCCGTGAAGCCGGGGTGCCGGTGTCATTGGACCCCGGTTCGTTCCAGCTGATCGCCGAGACAGGCGTCGACCGTTTCCTGGGTTTCACGACCGACCTGGGGGTCAGCCTGCTCCTGCCGAACTACGAGGAAGGCAACGTCCTCACCGGTGAGACCGAACCGGAAGCCATCGCAGTGCGTCTGGCCGGACTGTACCCCGGCGCGCTCATAATGCTGAAGCTCGACGCGAACGGTGCACTCGTGTACGAGGACGGTGTGGCTACCCGCGTTCCGCCGACGCCCAGTCACCTCATCGACGCGACCGGCGCGGGCGACGCGTTCGCCGGTGCATTCCTGTCCCGCTGGCTGCGGGGTGAGGATGCAGTGACGGCAGCGGCCTTCGCCACCAGGGTGTCCGCCTGGGTCATCGAACGGCTGGGAGCCCGGCCCAGGGGCGACTGGCCCCGCGACTGATCAGCGGCCCAGTATCTGCAGCGCCAGGTCAGGCCGGTCGGTGATGATGCCCTGCACACCCATGTCGTAGAGGCGGCGCATCTCCGCCTCGTCATTGATGGTCCACACGTCCAGCACGACGTTCCGCTCCTTGAGCCCGCGTACGAACACGCTGGTGACGACGGGGATGCGGCCCTGGCGGACCGGCACCTGGAAGGCGTCGGCAGCAGGGCTGGTGGCACGGCCCAGGCCGAGCAGGTTCATGATGAGGAAGTCACGCACCTCGTCCGGTCCCGCTGAAGTGGCCGCTTCGGGGCACAGTTCCCGGAACTCATGCAGGTTGCGCTGGACGAACGAAGCGACCATCACGCTGTGTTCCCGGCCGGTCTCGCGGATGAGCCGGCAGGTGGCTTCCGGCACGCGGGGATCGTCTGACTTCATGTCGATGTTCACCCCGACAGCCGGGAACGCCTCCAGCACCTCACGCAGCGTCGGGACGGTCAGGCCTGCTCCGCGGTACGGGAAGTCACCGTCAGGACCGCGCCAGTGGAAGGCAGCGTCGAGCTCCTGCAGCCGCTCCAGGGTGAACGAGTCCACCCGGCCGGTCCCGTTCGTGGTCCGGTCGACGGTGGAGTCGTGGATCACGACTATGTGGCCGTCGGACGTGATCTGCGTATCGAGCTCGAGTACGTCGACGCCGAGCGCGGCTGCGCCGCTGAACGAGGTCATGGTGTTGTCGGGCCACAGGTGCTGACCGCCACCGTGCGCATGGACCCAGGGGCCCGGGCCCAGGAAGTCGGTGTAGTAGGGGTGGTCAGGCCTCTTAGCGCCCATGGCCCATGAAACCACGTATGCGCTGAATACGATGACGAGCAGGGCGAGCAGGATCTTGCGGAGCATGGACTCACTGTGACACAGGCCGCCTGCAGTCTTCACCGGCCCGGCCCGGGCTTCTGGCAGCAGCGACGGAAAAGAGAAGTGGCCCCGTCCAGGGACGGGGCCACCCTGCATGCTAAGTTACCTGTCTGCGTCAGTCAGCTGCGACGGTGTTCGGCATGCCGGCGAGTACTTCCTCGGCCGTTGCCCTGTAGTTGGCAACCGATGAGGTGATGAACTCGCGGCGGCTGGGGTCGATGGTGTCGCCGTTGCTGCCGAGGTTGGCGAGGCGCTGCTTCTCGGCTTCGGTGAAGTTCTGGCTCGCCAGGGGCTGCAGGTGCTTCACGTCGGCAACGCTCAGGTTCAGGCCCTTGGCAACGCGGCTGCCGTAGTCGTCATGGACCATGAAGAAGTGCCACAGCATGCGCTCCTGCACGTCCCGTTCGGTCTGGCTCAGCTGGTCGATCATGTTGAAGACCAGGTCGTCGCGCTCCCAGTCGAGCATGGTGTTGTAGCGGTCACGGGCCTGCGCGTAGTCGTTCTGGCGCTCCAGGTCCGCGCGGACGATCTGGCCGGAGTGGACGGGACCCTTGAACGGCTCGGGACGGCTGGACTCCTGCAGGCCGTTGTGGATGCTGGGTTCGTAGTTGACCGAGGGGTTCTGGCCGGGCGCCACGTCGCGCCGGAAGCTGGCCTGACCGCCGGTCTGGTTGGTGGCAACCCGGGCGTTCTTCGCCTGGTTGACCGGCAGCTGCAGGTAGTTGGTGCCGACCCGGTGACGCTGGGTGTCGGAGTACGAGAAGGTGCGGCCGATCAGCATCTTGTCCTCGGAGAAGTCCAGGCCGTCGACCAGGACGCCGGTGCCCATGGCGATCTGCTCGTTCTCGTTGTGGTGGTCGCTGACGTTGCGGTTCAGGGTCATTACGCCGACGTGACGCAGCGGGAACTGATCTTCGGGCCAGGTCTTGGTGTCGTCGAGAGGATCCCAGTCAAGCTCGGGGTGGTCGTGATCTTCCATGAGCTGCACGTACATGTCCCACTGCGGGTAATCGCCGCGTTCGATGGCTTCGAAGGCATCCTTCGAGGCGGAACCGAGGTCGACGCCCTGTACCTTGGCAGCTTCGGCAGCGGTCAGGCTGGCGACGCCCTGACGGGGACGCCAGTGGTACTTGACCAGCACGGTGTCGCCGTCAGCATTGACCATGCGGTAAGTGTTGACGCCGAACCCTTCCTGGTGGCGGTAGCTGGCGGGGATGCCGCGCGGGTCACGGGCGACTTCTGAGGAGTCCCGGCCACCGATGACCGTGGAGA
>CAYPKV010000095.1:0-7984 GCA_964411415.1 uncultured bacterium | reverse complement strand
TGTATTGCCGTCCCAGGGTTTCCCTCGGACCTGACATCAGGATATTCAAGTCGTCATATTTTGCCGCACCAGTAATGCTGTCCTAGACGGCATTACTGGTGCTTCCTGGTGCTATCGGAAGGGTTGGTCAACTACGGTTTATCGCACTGCTGGATGCCACGAATCGTCGCATGCAAAATTGGAAGTGCAGGGAAGTATCCTTGGCGCTCTTTCGGCCCTCAGCGTGTGCGAGCGACCCGATGCCCATCTACCGTAAGAGTCCATAGCCCAGTTCTCTCCAAACGAGAGACCAGCTTCCTCGCTTCAAGATGGAACAGACTGGCTTCGACACGATGCTCGGGGATTCCGCTCAATTTAGCAATCTGGCGCACGCTAACTCTTGAAAGTCCTACCGTCCACATGGCACGGAGCACGCGACTGCGATCCCGTTCGCGGCGTTTGGGACTATCGAACAAACCAGCAAACATAACTGAACCTACCGAACGACCTCTTACGGGCCTCCTACTGTTCCGCAATGCATGTCGATACCAGCCACCGACGTTATACAGCTTGGGGCCCCGGTAGAGACCTAGTTTGCAACCCTCACCGCTTCCGCAGCTTCCAAACCTGCTCCGCAGGCCAGTTATGCGCCCACTTCCGCGACACCATGAAGCGCTTATCGCCACCTTCAGCAGGCGGCCGCGGCTCCAGGTAGTCCTCGACTTCGAAGCCGATCCGGTTGAACAGTGCGAACCATTCAGAAACGGGCAGGTTGAACTCGACGCCGCCGGGATCGATATCGACCTGCGTCCAGTCCTGGCGGTGCATGCCGAAGTACGGGTTCAGCAGTTCACGCTGGATCGCGCTGCCATCAGCAGGGGAGCAGGCGAACGTCAGTGGGTGGTGGCCCAGGAACACCAGGCGGCCACCCGGCTTCAGCAGGCGGTGTGCCTCAGGTATCCACTTGTAAGGGTCGCACCATATCGCAGCCCCGTACTCGCTGATGGCGAAGTCGAACCTGCCGGTCTCGAATGGTGTCTGCTCGGCGTTGCCGTGAACCAGTTCCAGGTCGACGCCGTACAAGGCCGCCAGCCGGCGGGCTGTCGCCAGCTGCTCGGCTGAGTTGTCGATCGCAGCGACGGCTGCACCACGTCGCGCCAGCCAGCCCGACACGTAGCCGGTCCCGCAACCAAGCTCGACCGCCTGCATACCGGTCATGTCCGCGGGCAACAGCTGCAGTTCAGCCTCGGCGATGCCCCAGATGCCCCACTCGGGTTCACCAGCCCAGGAGCGCTCACCGGCAGCTACCCAGTCGTGGGCGCGGGAATCCCAGTAGCGCCGGTTCTCGGCCACATGATCGGTCGGTTCTGTCATGGCAACAGTGTAGACCGAGGGGCGCTAAAGTCAGAGCCATGAACACCAGGCCACAGCCGGACGAGTACGCCCCGCACTTCACGCCCTACATCGAACTGGTCCCGGCCGGTGAGATCACCGATCTGCTCGGGCAGAACAGCCTGCCCCTGGTCAGCGTGACTGAAGAAGCTTCCCTGTTCCGCTACGCACCTGACAAGTGGAGCATCCGCGAGGTCGTCTGCCACGTCAGCGACACTGAACGGGTGTTCGCGTACCGGGCGTTCTGGTTCGCACGCGGCCTCGAAACTGACCTGCCGGGCATCGACGAGAACGCTGCCGTCACCACGTCCGGCGCCCATGAGCGCGACCTGTCACAGTTACTTGCTGAGTTCACCGCCGTCCGGGCAGCAACGTTTCAGCTGTTCCGGAACCTGCCGGTGGAAGCCTGGTCACGCACCGGGACGGCTGCCGGCTACGACTGCAGCGTGCGGGCGCTCGCCCACCTGATCCTGGGTCACCAGCTGCATCACCAGAACATCCTGAGAGACAGGTACGCAGTCTGATTTGCCTTCCAGGGGCCTCAGGGCTACGATGCCAGTCATGTCTGAACAGTCTCAGAACTGCCCTGAATGCGGCAGCGAACACACGTACGAGATGGGCGATAACCTGGCCTGCTCACTCTGCGGCCACGAATGGAACCCTGCTGACAACCTGATCCGCGACTCCGTCGGCAACGTCCTCACTGACGGCGACAGCGTCGTTGTCGTCCAGGACCTGAAGGTCAAAGGCAGCTCCAAACCGATCAAGGCCGGCACGAAGGTCAACAACATCCGCCTGGTCCAGGGCATCGGCGACCACGACATCGACTGCAAGGTCGACGGCTTCGGCCCGATGCAGCTGAAGTCAAGCGTGGTCAAGAAGGTCTGAGCGGACTTCAGTCCATGAAATTCGAGAAGTAGGGCACCTTCTCGGAACAGGCCCTGCACTTGATCGAGAAGTCCTTGCCCTGTTTCGTGATGCGGGCCTCGCCATGACAGCGGGGGCAGACGACGGTTATCACTTCAGTCGCGTCACAGCTGCGGCAGCGGAAGTGATAACCGGCCTTGCGTTCCCAGTCGATGAACCTGAGTCCGGTGCCGCAGGCCCTGCACCTTACCGAAGGTTTCGTTGACGACTCGAGGGGATCGACGGCGGCAGTCTGCCGGTTGCGCGCCTGCAGGAACGCGGCGATTGCCGTCACCTCCCGTTCACTGAACGTCCGCGGCGCGGAGTTGATGTCAGCAAGCCTGAAGTTCAGCACGGAGTTCTGCTGCCGGTACCTGCTGAGCAGCCCGCGGATGTGGGGTACTACCTGGTCAGCTTTCATGACCGCCGGGAACGAGTCCGGTGAAGGTCGGCTTATGGAGCCCGAATCCGAGATGGCTACCAGTGCATCCAGCGCCATGTTCGTGAACGTGGTCTGCACGGCTCCGAACGCCATGCGGTCCAGGAGTGCCTCAGTGTGATCATGCAGCAGACGCCTGAGCAGTTCACCCTGCCGCTCAGCCTGCAGCAGGGGTGAGGCCATGCCCCGCCACTGTGAACCACTGCGCCGCTCCCATTCACCAAGTGTGTTGACCCGCACCGCTGTCGTGACGCTCTTGCTTTCGACGATCACCACCCCGTAACGGTGGATGACCACATGATCCATCTGGGCCGCCTCACCGTTTCGCTCGACCCGGACATCGCTCAGCACCCTGATGACGCTGTCTTCCGCGAACGCACGGTTCAGATAGAAAGCCATCTGCTTCTCGGCACGCCGGCCAGCGGCGGCCATCCGGTCAACCTGCCGGTCTCCTGACATCATCTGTTCACCTCGTACCGGCAGGCTAGCGTGTCGCGGCTTACGGCACTCTTAACAGCCGGGCACCAATATTGCAGTGCAGTGAACCTGAATGGGGAGGTACCAGCATGATCCAGAAAGTCACGCCATTCCTGATGTTCAAGTCCGGCGCCCGTGAGGCTGCCGAGTTGTACTGCTCGCTGTTCCCGGACGGCCGAATGGTTAAGGGCGACTGGCCCGGCGTTGCCTTCGAACTCGGCGGGCAGCGTTTCGACGCGTACGACGGCGGCGATTACTTCACCTTCAGCGAAGCGACCTCGTTCATGATCATGTGCGAAGACCAGGCGGAAGTGGACCACTACTGGTACGGCCTGCTGCAGGGCGGCGGCAAGGAGTCCGACTGCGGCTGGCTGACCGACCGCTTCGGAGTTTCCTGGCAGGTGACGCCCCGGGTCCTGGCTGAACTCGTCAACGACCCCGATCCGGCGCGGGCTGAACGGGCCACCAAGGCGATGTTCACGATGAAGCGGCTGATCGTCGCAGACCTCATCAAGGCAGCTGACGGCTGAACGGCCCGGCAGCGCGTTAGCATGGGCGGCATGAGCGAGACCCTGCTTGACTACACCGCCGCGGGCGAGCCAGTTTCCAAGTCCGAGCACTACCGCGAACTGCGTGAACGCATCCGCCTGCTGCTCGAAGGTGAGACCGACTGGCTCGCCAACCTCGGCAACGCTGCCGCGGAGATATACGCCTGGCTGCCCAACCTGAACTGGGCCGGCTGGTACCTGCTGCGCGGTGGTGAACTGGTGCTCGGGCCGTTCCAGGGCCGGCCAGCCTGCGTCCGCATCAAAGTCGGCAGGGGCGTGTGTGGCACCGCGGTCAGCACGGCGACCAGCCAGGTCGTTCCCGATGTGAACGAGTTCCCCGGCCACATCGCCTGCGACATCCGTTCGAGGTCCGAGGTCGTGATACCCGTCCTGAAAGACGGTGAGGTCGTGGCAGTGCTCGACCTGGACTCCTCGGTACCCGGCAACTTCGACGACACTGACCGGGTCGAACTCGAGGCGCTCGTCGCCAGCCTGAACGATCACGTGGACTGGCAGCGTGCAGTAACGAGCTGAGCCGGACGTACATCATAGGCGGCCTGCGATATACTGCCCCCACCAAAACCTGGAGGAGGCAAGCCGTGAAGAAGCTCGTTCGCAACATCACGTTATCAGCCCTCGTCGCCGCAGCCGGAATGGCCGCAGCGCAGGAGTTCGACTGGCGCTCACAGGAAGGGCAGAGCATCCGCTTCCTGATGAACAGCCACCCGTTCACCACGTGGCTCGAACCACACGTCGCTGAGTTCGAAGAACTTACCGGCATCGACGTCACCCTCGAGGTGTTCCCGGAAGACCAGTTCCGGCAGCGCCGCCTGCTCGAGGTCGGTGCAGGCAGCAGCACCCTGGACGGCTACATGTTCATGCCCGGCCAGGTGGGCGCCCAGTACCTGGGTGCTGACTGGGTCAGGACCATCGATGACCTGATCGCGGACCCGTCGCTCACGCATCCGGACCTGGACCTGGACGACTTCTTCGGCGGTGCGCTCAGCACCTTCGAGTCTGACGCCGGCCTTGTCGGCCTGCCCCTGCAGATCGAATCCAGCCTGCTGTTCTACCGCAAAGACCTGTTCGAAGCCGCCGGCCTCGACGGCCCGCCCGAGACACTGGAGCAGCTCGCCGAGTACGCAGCAATCCTGCACGGCGACGGTGTAGCCGGCTTCGCCATGCGCGGCCAGGGTGCAGCCGCCACCAGTCAGATCGTCAACCTGCTCTACTCGTTCGGCGGCCAGTGGCAGAACGACGACGGCAGCTCCGCGCTGGCCAGCGCCGAGAGCCAGGCAGCACTCGAGTACTACGCTGACCTGCTCCGCAACTACGGCCCGCCCGGACCGGCCAACCTGCACTGGGCCCAGGTGATGGGCCTGTACGCACAGGGTGGCGCTGCGATGGTGTTCGACGCCAACGTGTTCCGCAGCATCGTCGAAGACCCCGAGCAGGCCGTACCCGTAGTTCTCGAGAACACCGGTTACGCACCACTGCCCGCCGGCCCGGGCGGCAGTGTCCCGGCGGTACTCGTGTGGGGCCTGTCGATCAACGGTGCTTCCGAGAAGCCGGAAGCGTCCTGGCTGTTCGTGCAGTGGGCACTGTCCAAAGAGAACCAGCTGAGCGCGCTGCTCTCCGGCGTCCCCTCAGCCCGTGAGAGCGCCTGGCAGTCCAGTGAGTTCATCGAAAGTGCCCCGAAGGACTGGAACGACGCCTCCCGCCTGTCGTTCAACATCGGTCAGCCCGACTGGAACCCGCCGATCATCCCCGTCCCCGAAGCCCGTGACGCTTACGGTCAGGCGATAGTCGCCGCGCTCCAGGGTCAGGACATCGCCCGCGCCCTGGAACAGGCCGCCCGCGACATCGACCTGGCAGTTCAACGCACCCGCTGATAACCGGTCCCAACTGACCGAACCGGCAGTCCCGCGCTTAACGGCCGGGGCTGCCGGCCCTTATCGACCCGGAGGTCCACCCATGCCAGCAGAAGCAACATGCGCCGTACCGGCAACTTCGTAGAGCGCAACGAGGCCTGGCTGTTCCCGCTGCCGGCCGTCATCGCGCTCATCATCCTGGTGGGACTGCCGATGCTGGCGAACTTCGTCATCGCCCTGCATGACTGGTTCATCGGCCGGCCGCCACGGCTCGTCTGGCTCCAGAACTTCACTGACGTCCTGGCCGACCGCCGTTTCTACAACGGCATCCGCAACACCCTCATCTTCACCGGGGTGGCCGTGCCCGTCCAGCTGGTACTGGGTATGGCCATCGCAGTACTGTTCAACCGCGAACTGCCGGCCAAAGGCCTCATCCGCACGGTCATCCTCCTGCCGATGGTCGCCACGCCGGTCGCCATCGCGCTCATCTGGTCACTGATGTTCGACCCCAGCCTGGGCGTGCTCAACTGGTTCCTGGAATCACTCGGCCTGAGCCGCTCACTGTGGGTCGCCGACGCCCGACTGGCATTGCCATCGCTGATCATGGTCGACGTGTGGCAATGGACACCGATGGTCGCGCTCATCCTGATCGCTGCCCTGCAGGGCGTGCCCAGTGAGCATTACGAAGCCGCCCGCATCGACGGGGCCGGTGGCTGGCAGGTGTTCTGGCACATCACACTGCCAGCGGTCCGCGGTGCCGTAGTCGTGGCGCTGATCCTGCGGGCCGTCGACGCGCTGAAGACGTTCGACATCATCTACGTGATCACCGGTGGTGGACCCGGCACTGCAACTGAGACGCTCAACGTCTACGCGTTCCGCAGCGGCTTCGAGTTCTTCCGGGCCGGTTACGCCGCGTCGTTGCTGATCTTCCTGATGTTCCTGGTGCTCGGCATCGCCATCCTCCTCAACCTGGCACGCCGGAGGGCGTCATGAGAACGAGGGGAGAGCGGCTGAAGAAGATCGGCATCTGGCTGTTGATCATCCTCGTGCTGGTCGTCATGCTGTTCCCGTTCTACTGGATGATCCTCACCAGCTTCCGCAACCAGGTCGACAACACCAGTCCCGTCCCGGTGTGGATATTCGAGCCGACACTCAACAACTACCGCAACGTCATCGAACGTAACGACTTCCTGCAGTACACGTGGAACTCACTCGTCATCGCGGTCCTGTCCACCTTCTTCGGACTGGTGCTCGGCCTGCCGGCGGCGTACGCCATCGCCCGCTTCAAGCAGAACGGCCTGGCGCTCGCCATCCTGATCGCAAGGCTCACGCCGTACATCACTTACCTGGTGCCCTGGTACATCGCCTTCCGCCAGCTGAAGCTCATCGACACCTTCACCGCACTGACGCTGACCCACCTGATTGTGGGCCTGCCGCTCATCGTGTGGATAATGATCAGCTTCTTCGAAGACGTACCACGTGAACTTGAGGAAGCCGCGTTCGTCGACGGTGCCAGCAGGCTGGCGACTTTCTTCCGGGTCGTACTGCCAGTCAGCGTGCCCGGCATCGTAGCCGCCAGCATCCTGGCGTTCATATTCAGCTGGAACCAGTTCCTGTTCAGCCTCGTCCTGTCCGGGCCGAACACGCGACCCGTGCCGGTGGCGGTGTTCAACTTCATCTCCTACGGTCAGATCGACTTCGGCGGACTCGGCGCGGCAGCCGTACTGATCACCCTGCCGGTCGTCCTGCTGACCCTGTTCATACAGCGCTACATAATCTCCGGACTCACGATGGGAGCAGTCAAAGGATGAAAGCACTGCGTAAACTCGCCCGGGGCGTCGGCAACCTGGGTCTGCAGGAGCTGCCGGAACCGGTCGCCGGACCTGGCCAGGTGGTCATCCGCATCGACACCGTCGGCATCTGCGGTACGGACCTGCACATATACCTCGATGAGTTCGCCACCGAACCGCCGGTCACCATCGGGCACGAGCTGGCCGGCACCATCAGCGCTGTCGGGCCCGGCGTCAGCGGCTGGAACATCGGCGACCGGGTCACGAGTGAGACGTACTTCCACGTATGTGGTGAGTGCATACATTGCCGGCGGGGCAGACCCAACCTGTGCGCTGAGCGCCGCTCCATCGGCTCGAAGGTCGATGGCGCGATGGCTGAGTACATGGTCACACCGGCCCGCAACCTGCACCGGGTGCCCGACAGTCTCGACCTGGAAGCAGCTGCGTTCACCGAACCACTCGCCTGCGTCGTACACGGTCTCATCGATACGGCCGGCGTGCGGGCCGGCGACCGGGTCGCCATTACCGGCCCGGGCCCGATCGGGCTGCTGGCGCTGCAGCTCGCGCTGGACTCAGGTGCCA
>CAYPKV010000094.1:0-8015 GCA_964411415.1 uncultured bacterium | reverse complement strand
GCTGCCGCCAGTTGCAGGGTGAACGGAAAGCGGTCCAAAACCAGCTCAAGAGCGGGTCGGTGTTGCCAAAGGCTGTTGCCGAAGTCGCCCTGCAGTATGCCGCCCAGGAAGGCGGCATACTGCACCAGGAATGGCCTGTCCAGTTCCATGGACTGACGCAGCGCTTCGATATCTGCTTGCGTGGCGGTTGGCCCGACCATCAGCGACACCGGGTCACCGCTCATCCTCGTGAGTGCGAACACCGCGAAGGAGACGCCCAACAGCACCAGAAACATCTGTGCCAGCCGCGAGACCAGGAATCGGAACGTCATTTACCAGCCGACGTCGTCATAAATGGACAGCAGGTCGTCAGAACGGGCCTGCCATTGCCAGATGTCCTTCAAGCCGTAAATGGAGGAGTTGTTCCACAGGTAAATCCAGGGCGGATCGTCGTGGGCCAGTTGCGCTGGCGGGCCAGTTCCGCACGAGCCTCGTCATCGAACTCGCCTGCCATGAGGGTCGCGAGCGCGTCGATCTCTTCGTTCTGGTACTTGTTCCAGTTGAATGTGCCGGTGCTGGTGATGGCGACACTGTAAATCTCGTACGCGTCGATTCCCTGGGTGCCCTGGATGGAAAGGGAGTAGAGCGGCGACTGGGAGTGTTCCTGAGTGAGGCGGGTCACGAACTGCCCATACTCAACTTCAGCGATGCGGACATCCACCCCTACTGCGGCCAGGTCTGCTGCCACGGCCTGCGCTTCCTCAGAAGTCAGGTAGCGGGGTGTGGTGAGAAGCTCGATGCTGAAGCCGTCAGGGTAGCCCGCTTCCGCGAGGAGTTCCCTGGCGCGTTCCGGGTCGTATGGGTATGGTTCGACGTCTGGGTTGTGCCCGAGGTACAGGGAGTGTGGGATGGGCTGACCGATCAGTGTTCCGTAACCACGCTGCAGTGCCTGTACGATCGCCTGGCGATTGACAGCGTAGTTGAGTGCCTGGCGTACGCGCACGTCAGAGAGTGGCTCGCCGCTTCCAACGGGGCTTTCGGGCCACAGGCCGATGTACACGGCGCGGGGTGCTGGGTTGGCTTGCACTTCAACACCGTTGGTGCGCTCCAGCAGGCTGACCTGAATGGGTGGAATCTCCCAGATGAGGTCGGCTTCACCAGTCTGGAGGGCTGCGACGCGGGCGGCAGGTTCTGGAATCGTGCGCCATACGAGTTCGCTGATGCCTGCTTCTCCGTTCCAGTAGTCGGGGTTGGCGGTGAATTCTATCCGGTCGCCGCGCACCCAGTTGGCCAGGACATATGGGCCGCTGCCGATTGGTGCTGATGCGAATCCTTGAACTCCGACTTCCTGGAGGTAGCCAGCGGGCAGTATGAAGGCGTTGTCGCTCATCGAGTTCGGCAGGAACGGATCAGGGAAGCTGGTCCGCACTTCGATGGTGTGGCTGTCGACCACGATGACTTCCTCGATACTGCGGTACCGGGACGCAACCACACTGTCGGGTGCGCGGTACAGGTCAAGGCTGACCTTTACTGACTCGGCGTCAAGCGGTTCGCCATTGGAGAATATGACGCCTTCGCGGATGTGAAACACCCAGGTAGTCGGGTCGGTTGCTTCCCATGACGTGGCCAGCCTGCCGACGATCGTGCCATCGCCGTTGCGGTGGAGCAGTGCATCGAAGATCTGGATGAAAGTGTTGCGCTCGAACAGTCCCCCTGTGCCGGGCGGGTAGAACGTGGTTGTCTCAGCGGACATACCTAACACGAAGCGGGGCTGGGGCGGTTCGGACTGCGCAAAGGAGGCAGTCGCCAACGTTGCGACAAGCGCAGCACAAAGCAATCTTGGGAATCTCATGGCTCACACTCCATAACTTTTCGGGCCTGATCGGCAGGCAATACGGGTGATGCTGCTCAGCAGCTGCTACAGACGCGGTAGGCGGATCGACTTCGATGATCAGGCGGTGACCTCCCAAAGAGTTTGGTGTCATAGTACATGAGACGCATATACTTGGGGGGAGTGGAACTGTCCGGTCAGCCTGTGTACTTGTCTGCCGAGACCGCGGTTCTCAAGTGATCAGCTGGAGAGCTCCGACTTCATCGGTATTAAGACCTGAACTGACGGCTTTCTCCAACGCTCTTATTCAGGTCCTTATTTACCGGAACATCCGGGCGGTTGATGGGCGAAGCGGGTCAGCCTGAACCACACCATGCCGGCAGCAGATCCGTTGGGCGCTAGTATGGACGGATGACGGAACGTGCCGCGTCCGATGCCTGCGAGCCAGGTATTGACCAGCTCAGCGCCAGTCTGCCAGCGGATCGTGTGCTCAGCGAGGCAGTGCTGTTTCTCAAGGGTTTCGCGGATCCAACGCGCCTCAAAATACTCAGCCTTCTTCGGAACGGTGAGGTGTGTGTGCACCAGATCGTTGCCACGCTGGATATGACTCAGTCGGCCGTAAGCCACCAGCTCCGCACGCTGCGCAGCGCCCGGCTGGTTGCAGCCAGGAAGCACGGAAGGCACGTGCATTACCGCCTTGCCGACCAGCATGTACACGACATGCTCAGCAACATACTCAGTCACAGCGAAGAGCTGTTCTAGGGGTCGTTTGTGGCGAACCCGCACCTTGCCTGACCACATCGCATGAACACATGCTCATGTATTATGTGCATATGCGATTGCAGAGCCTGCACCATGCCGGCATCAGGGTGCAGGCCCGGTCCAAACAGGAGAGACCATGAACCACGCACACGATGACGGTGATCACGACCATACGCACGAACACACTCACGCGCCTGCGGTAACCCACGGTAATGAGCGCCAGGTACTGCTGGCCTTTGCCATGACGTTCACGTTCATGATCGTGGAGGCGGTCGGCGGCGTCATCTCGGGCTCACTGGCGCTTCTGGCCGACGCTGGCCACATGCTCACCGACGCAGCTGCACTCGCCCTCGCCTGGCTGGCTTTCCGCCTGGGTCGCCGCGCAGCCGACAGTCGCCGCACTTTCGGTTACCTGCGCTTCGAGGTGCTGGCCGGATTCTTCAATGCACTCACGCTGTTCGGCATCGCTATCTGGATTGGCATCGAAGCCTGGCAACGACTGCAGGCACCTCACGAAGTACTTGCCGGTCCCATGCTCACAGTCGCGGTCCTGGGCCTGGTCTTGAATCTCGTTGTCATGTGGATCCTCACTCGTGCTGACACCGAGCACGTGAACATCCAGGGTGCGGTTCTCCATGTCCTCGGTGATCTCCTCGGCTCTGTCGGTGCCATCGCTGCGGCCGTCATCATCGCCTTCACCGGCTGGACTGCGATCGACCCTATCCTCTCAGTCCTGGTAGCCCTGCTGATCCTTCGCAGCGCGTGGAGGCTGCTGGTGAACTCGCTTCACATTCTGCTCGAAGGGGCGCCGGCTGGTGTCAGCCCCGACGCCATCCGTGAACACCTGCGGGACGTAGCACCCGAAGTTGCTGACGTCAGCCACATACACGTCTGGTCCATCACCTCAGGCAAGATACTCGCCACGCTTCACGCCACCCTCGCTGAGGGCGCCTCCCCGAAAAGCGCCAGCCGCCGTATCGAGCACGAACTCAAGGTCCGCTTCGGCATACAGCACGCCACCATCGCGATCGACTATGACGATGACCACGCTACTGTATGCCCGTTGGCGCAGGTGGCCTGAGGCCACGCACTAAGCAGGCGGCTGCGTACGTACGGCCGGTCAGCTGAGTGAACGCTGAGCAGAGTTCAACCACTCGGCCAGGACCACTGCCTGGTTGTGCTGCTCATCGCGTGCGCTGTACAGCAGGGTAACCAGCTCATGGCCGGCCGCGGCTTCACGCAGCTCGGTGACGGCCGGGTTGTTTGCCAGTTCTCGCCTGTAGCGGTTTGTAAACTCCGGGAAGCGTTCGGGTTGATGCGCGAACCACTTGCGCAGGTCGGTGGATGGGGCAATGTCCTTGAGCCAGAGATCCAGGTCAGCGTCCTGTCTGCTCACACCACGTGGCCAGACCCTGTCGACGAGCACGCGCAGGCCGTCGTTGGCCGCGGGTGGCTCATAGATGCGTTTAACGCGGTACTCGGTCATGCGTCAGGTTAGGATCCGGCGACCACTTCCCCTGAATCATCTGTCACAGTCCTGCCGCTGCCCGTATCAGGTTCGACCGGAACGGCAATCAGACTCAGAATGGTGCCCTTACCCGACCCTGAGAGGCTGACGATTGCCAGTGCGGATCGCCATGGCTGCAACGGAACCCGGTGAGCCACAGTGACAAATCAACAGTTATTGCGTGCGGGGCACGTTAACCTCGCTGAAACAATTGCACAGTCCGAATACTGTCCGGTTGGAGGCCATGTGAAAACCCGCAATTCCAGAGCAAGCGCATTTGCGTTGATTACTGTGTTGTTACTGACCTGGAGCATCGCTCATGCCAATGAACGGATTCTGGTGGGTCTGGCCTACTTTCCGGCAAGCGTAGTAAGTGTCACCGCCAGCGTTCCCGTTGTAACGAGCCATGATGTGACACATTCTGTCAGGACGGGTGTCAGCTATGCTTTTACGGGCCTGCCTGCCGTGAACGCTGCTTACGTATTGAGCGACCCCAGAGAGGACAGGGTACTGACGTACATCGGAGCTGGAGTTGGTCTGGCCTTCCCGGCGGCCCCAGCGGTCAGTTCATCTTTCAGCGGGCATGCGCTGGCCGGTGTGAACGTGGTGATCACCCACAGCCTCAGTGGTTTCGCAGAGGTGGTCGTTGCCGGCAACAGTTTCGGTACCCGAATGAGCTTCGGGGCAGGCGTCAGCTACGCCGTTGGCGGCAGCAGATGATGCGCGCCCTCAGAACCCTCATGGCTGCAGCGACCCTGCTCATCCTGGCGGCCTGTGGGGGCGACAACAGCAATACGTTCCCCGAAGCAGTCATCACCAGCGTTAACCCCACCGTTGTTACCCCCGGTGCGGAGTTCACCGTTACGGGAAGTAACTACTACGCTGTCAACGGTGCTGGCGTCACCCGAATCGAAGCATGTGGAATCACCGTCAACGGTTCCCTGGTGGAACCGCTCACCAGTAACATCCTCCTGCCACCGGGCAGCATCATCGCCGCCGAAGTCAGCAACATCATCGTTGGCACCATGCCCACAGAGGGCTTCACGGTCGGTTCCAGTGACGTGCGGGTGGTCAGGCCCGACGGCAGCACCGCGGTACTCGACAACGCGATAAGGTGCGAATTCCCATCCCCAGAACCCACGCCGGTCGTCGCGGTCCTCACTGCGGGCAACACTACCGGGGTCGCACCGTTCACCGTCACATTCAGCGCTGCTGAAAGTAGCGGCGAGGGTGAACTCGAGTACGCCTGGGACTTTGGTGTCGAAGGCTCAACCGCAGCGGGTGTTGAAGTGGAGTTCGAGTACCTGCAGGCCGGCAGCTACACAGTCTCGCTCACCGTGACCGACGAGACTGGTGCCACAGCTGAAGCAACTCAGGTCATCACGGTTCACCCGACCGTCACGGCAAGGTTCACTCACAGCGGACCAATTGGTCATGCGCCAGTCACCATTCATTTTGATGCGACCAGCAGCATAGGCATCGCCCCACTTTCATACGCGTGGGACTTCGGCGACGAGCTCGGAACGAGTTCTGAAGCGGAGCCCAGGTACGAGTACCTCGAGGGCGGTTCGTACACCGTCAACCTCACCGTCACTGACGCAACAGGTGCCACTGACACAGTCGCTCAGGTCATCGCCGTGGATGCAGCGCCAGCCAGCGTGATGTTCACCGTGCCCAACTTCGACAATTACAACGAGCTGGTCGTCGACATCTTCAATGCTGATGACAACACCGTTTACCACACCTGGGTCAAAGGTGATCCACCAGTCCGGATCACTGAACCAGGAAACTACTACGCAACAGCCCACACTCCAGTCGCATTTTTCGACGAGGCTGAGCGCTCATACTCCACTTTCGAACGGACCCCCCGCTACGACTTCACCGTTAACCCAACCGACTCAGGATTGAGGATAATCGACCTGTCCACACCACAGCAGGTCATGGCAGTGTTGACGCTTACCAGCAAACTGCCAGCTGGCTACGACGACACCAGCGTCAGCAAGATCGAACGATTCTATGGCACCTCCTGGGTCGAGGTCAACGTGAGCCTGGAGCTCTCCAGCCTGAACCTTGAACCCGGTGTGTACCGCTTCACAACCAGAACAGTCACCGTCAACCGCGTCTACTGGACTGAAGTGCTCGCAGCGGCAGAGGAACACGTCATCGTAGGTCTCAGCAGCGGTGCGAACCCTGGCCTGCACTTCGAGTACGAGGTTCTCCCCAGCCTCGGAGTGAGCATCGTTCAGGCGTTCCCGGATGCAGAGCAAACGTTCACGCTCACCGACATGAACAACAACCAGTACGATCAGAATGACACGCAGGTGCCACCCGGTGAATACTCCATCGAATTCGACCCCATCGACGTGGTTAACCCGGACGGACGCAACGGTATCAGCCCCACGTACGAGCGATTCGAACCAAGCGACCTCGTTCAGACCATTTACCTGAGCAGCAACCAGCAACTGACCCGCACCCAGGACTACGGAGCCCCATCGCAACCAGCCATCAGGCTCACCATCTCAGGCCCCGAAGGCCCGATGCCACCCTTCCAGGGCGACGTTCGAATCAACAGGCAGGGCAGCATGATGGTTGTCGACGCCGACGGCATCCAGAACGCAACGATTCACCCACTTGAATTCGGCCGGTACTGCGTCGAGGCGAACGACACCACCAACTTTGTCGTCACCAACATCAGCCATGCCGAACCGAACAACTGCTTCGATCTGGACACCAGCTACGACCATCAAGGCGGCGACCACGCGGTCGACGTGACCATCAACTACGAAGCAAGAGACATCACCGCGTTTATCCACTTCCCGGACCATCCAACCAATGAGGTACCCGCAGGTACCCCAGTCCGCTTGATAATAGATGTCACCACAACTGAAGACCTGAAGTACGTTACCTATTACTTCCAGATAAACGACAACCCCAAGCGGTACTTGAGCGGCACCCATTTCGGCGGGAACAGGCGAAACTACTCCGTCGACAGAACCCTCACCGGTCAGGCCTTCCAGGCCGGTGATCAGGTCAAAATCATCGTAGAGGTCGATACCGTTTCCGAAACAGACGTCACCTTCGAAAGCCCGCCCCTGCAAATTGTGCCCTGAACCAGAAGCCACGGGAGCAACTCAGGTGCCACTTCCTCAAACGAACCGTCTTTAGCGCCACCCGACTGGGCGGCACACGCAAATGGTTGACTGCGTGCGTCTTGTGACTATGGCCTCGGGGAGGCAGGTTACATGTACTTGGCGTTGAAGCATGTTGTCTGATTCGTTGGATTGTTGGTTTCACATCATCTGGTCCCACTCCGGCCGGTACTGCCTCCCGCCAACTGCTCACCCGCCCACCACCGGCAACCCGTAATACAGCGCCAGGAGCGCCGCCAGCAGCACCGGTGGGGTGATGAGCAGGCCGGTTTTCATGTACTGGCCCCAGCCGACCCTGTAGTCTTTGCCGGCCAGCACGTGCAGCCACAGCAGCGTTGCCAGGCTGCCGATTGGCGTGAATTTCGGGCCGAGGTCGTTGCCGATGACGCTTGCGTAAATCATCAGTTGGCGGGTGAGTTCGGGCACCTGCGCCTGGTCGACGGCCAGTGCGGAGAGGAGCGTCGAGGGCAGGTTGTTCATTACAGAGGCGACGCCGGCGACGAGGAAGCCGGTGCCGACCGTGGCGACGAGTTCGCCCTGCTGCGCCAGCCACTCGAGTGCCTGAACGCCGTAAGCCGTCAGTCCCGCCTGTCCGAGGCCGTAAACGACCAGGTACATGCCGACCGAGAAGAGCACGATTTGCCACGGGGCGTTACGGAGTGCGGCTGCGACCGGGACGGTGGCTCCGTCGCCGTTTTTCCACCAGCGGCCGGCGATCGCCATGAGCGCAAGCGCGGCCGCGCCTGTGACGAAGGAAACGGGAACGCCGTACGGGGCAGTAATCAAA